>NZ_PJJV01000054.1:0-54723 GCF_002929655.1 Cryobacterium sp. M23 | reverse complement strand
AGCGGCGTGCGGCCGTTAAGGCGCTCCGAAACACCCACGGATAGAGCAGGGGAGCCAAAATCTCCGTCGAATTCGTTCGGGAGAGCCTGCCGCTTTCACGCTGCCGACGACAACGCTCGTGAAGTCCGCGTTGTGTCAGACCGCGTTGAGTCCGCGTAACGCGGCTTGACAATTGCGGTCGACTCCATGCGCGAGCATGCGCACGAGCCGTCGATCGTGGGGCTGCACCCGGGAGAGTGCGGCCCAGGCGACATCCTCGGCGCAGGTGGTCGGGCCGGGGGCTTCCCCGATCGGACCGGCCCCCTCCAATCAGGGCCGCGCTGATGACCAGCAGCACTACGCGCATGATCGTGGCATGGTGGCGCAGCAGGAGGTCCACGGTTCGGTCGAAGCCGAGCGGATGACCCTGGCCTTATCGCTCACGAGCCTGCGCCCCGTCGGCGACGTCCACTCACGTAAGCCGCCGCCGAGGTGCAACACCCGCCAACCGTCTCGCTCGTCAGCGCATGACAGCCCGCACACAGACGTGCCAGATTGCCGTGCGCGGTCAGCCCATCGAACTACCAATCCAGGGAATGGTCGATATCGCAGTTTGCGGCCGACCGGTTGCAGCCTGGAAACCGGCACGTTTTGTCCCACACCCGCAGGAACCGTTTCGGGTCTTCCGGCACCGTTTACCGGTCGCGGCCGACCAAGAGCACCGCCCCCGTCTCCGGACGCACCAGAATCCGGGTGAAGCTCGGCACCCGACCGCGATCCGCCGAGCCGTCTCCGCGGCGATCGGACCGCAGCCCTCCAGGAACCCCGGCTCCTCACTCAACCCCATCAGCGTCAGCACCAAAACGGTCACGTTCACCGCATTCCGGATCCCGGATCCCTTTACCCACCCCGGACGGTGTCACCGCGTCGAGGATGATGCCGGCGAACACATCCGCCTTCAACTGGGACAGCGTGCGTTCCTCCTCCCGGCCCAGAAGGCTCAACGCCGCGAGCATCACCCGCTCGAAAGCGCCCGCCACCTTCTCCGCACTGTCGTAGAGCGTCCGCGACGCCATGCCGCCGGGCCCGGTACTTCAACTTCGACGCCGTCAACCTGCCTGCCGAACGCAGAACCTCCACCTCAAACGCCGACCTCACGTCGCCGGCACCGACCACGCCTGATCGATCACCACCCTCGCATGCTGACAACTGATCTCACCCGACTCCAACGCGGCGCGGGCCAGCCCGAAGCGACGCCCCGCCTCGACCGGTTCCGCCCGCCGGGCGAACGCCCCGTGCTACCTTGCCTCGATAGGGTCGGCCCGCGACTCAGCCGGCGGCGCCGAACCAGGTGGTGACCCCGGGCGAATACAGCACGGAATCCGGCTCGCGTCCGGCCAGCCCGGGGAATCCCGCCACGGCGAGCAGGGTGTCGTCAAGGCTCACCAGTTCGGCCTCGAAGAGCTCCCACGGCTCATGGTGGTTGCGCAGGTGCACCGCGCGGCCACGCGTACGGGTGAATAGAGCCCAGCGGGCGGTCAGGAAATCGGCGAGCGGGTCGCCGACGACCGGGCGGGCAGTCGGCCGCATCACGATCTCGGTGTGCGCCCCGGCGGCCAGGTGGCGGCGCGCGGTGTAGCGGTACTCCCCCGCCCCGACCTCAAGCTTGGTGCGGGACCACATGTACGGGATCGAGAACAATGCCCGGGCCGCCAGCACAGCCGCCAGCCGGGAGGCCTCCAGCGAGACGAAGACCACGCCGCGGTGCCCGTTCGCATCCACCGCGTACAGGCGCACGTTCACCTCAACGAAGGTGCCGAAGTAGGGAATGGGCGGACTGCCGAAGACGGTGGCCCGGTCCAGCACGAACGGGATCAGCCCAACCCAGCTAGCGCCGTCGAATTCGTCGGGCACGAGACCGTCCGGCAGCAGCGGAGCCACGAGAGCGGCGTCCACGCGCCAGTGCACGAACATCAGATTCGACCAGCGCTGGCTCGAGGACGCTCGCCCGGCCAGCAGGGGCGCAACGGCCGAGACCGGGTCCATCGCGGCATCCGTCATCTGGAAATCTCCCCTTGTTCCCGAGCCCATGCGGACCGGACTGCGGCATTCTGTGAACATCAACGGTACTCGCACCGGGACCAGGTCGACGCCTTCGAAATGCGAGCGATCCAGGCGCGAAGGCCTGAATCAGCGCCCGACCTGACTGCGCGCTATGCCTCGACGGCCGGCGCGGCCAGAGCGCTGTCGACGTCGGCCTGCTGGGCGGTCGTGAGTGAGGCCTGTGGCTTGGCGGTTTTGGTCGCGGCCGCTCCGACAGCGGCTCCACCGACGAGGTTGCCGAGCAGTTCCCGGATGCCGATACCCATGGTCGACTTGAGCACGCCGTCGACCTCGGTGATACCGGAAGCGACATTCTTGGTCAGTTGGCTGGCGCCATCCGTGGAGATGACCGTCAGGTTGTCGATGTTCGACATCGGAGCGGCCAGCTCGCGGGCGATCTCGGGCAGCATTTCCACCATGCGAAGCTGGATCAGCGCTTCACTCTGCTCGGCGACGGCCTCGGCGGACAGCCGGGTGGCGGTCGCCTCAGCGGTACCGCGGGCGAGGATGGCGTCGGCTTCGGCCTGCCCCTCCGCGCGGAGGGCCTCGGCGTTGGCGATGCGGCTGTCGCGGTCGGCGTTCGCGCCGGCCACGGCGGCCTCCGCCGCCGCGATGGCGGTCACCCGGATGCGGTACGCCTCGGCGTCGGCGATCGCGTTGACCTCGGACTCAAGCTCGGCCTTGCGGAGAGATGCGCGCCGCTGGGCGGTGAGCTCCTGCTCCTGCACGATGGCCTGCTGGGCCTTGGCCTCGGCCAGCGGCTTGGCCGCGGCGGCTTCGGCGGCGGCCTTGTCGGTGTCCAGCTGCAGCGCCGCTTTCCGAAGTGCGAGCGTGTTCTGGGCCTCGGCGATGGCCTGCTCGGCCAGAATGGCGGCCTCCTGTGCCTCCCGGTTGGCCGCGTGCTCGGCAACCTCGGCCTGGCGCCGCACCTTGGCCTGCTCGGCGCGTCCGAGGTCCCGGATGTAGTCGTTCTCGTCAGTGATGCCCTTAATCTCGAACGAGTCCACGTCGACGCCCTGGTTGGCCAGGGACTCCCGGGCGGTCGCCAGCACCGAGGAGCCGAGCTCGTCGCGCTTCTGGATGATGGTCATCACGTTCGTGCCACCGATCGACGACCGCAGAGATCCCGACAGTACTTCCTGTGCGAAGCCGTCGATGTTCTTGTCCTGGCCGAGAAACCTCTGCGCGGCGGCACGAATGGCGGCCGGGTCGTCGCCGACCTTCACAATGGCGACTGCTTCCACAGTGAGGGTGACGCCGTTCTGGTCCTGGGCGACGGCCGTGATCTCGATCGCCCGGCTGCGCAGGCTGATCTTGAACGCCTTCTGGAAGAACGGGGTGATGAACACACCCTGGCCGTGCACGACGCGTTGCCCGGATTCCTCCAGCGTGGCGCCGTCGACTATGGTCTTCTTCGATTTCTTGCCGGTGATGATCAGGGCTTCGTCCGGCCCGGCGTTCTTGTAGACGCTCTTGGCATAGAACAGGCCGATCAGGAAGACGACGATACCCAGCATGATGAGACCGGGGATGGGGCTGAGCAGGAATTCAAACATGGGGTCCTTCCGTTCCGCCGGCACGAAGATCATGCACGTGGCCTGGCACTTCGCGCGGCGCGCGCGGGCACGAGACCCTCGAAGCCTAGTGGTCCGGGTCAGGCGGAACCATTCCCATTCGGGGGGTGCAGGTCAGAGCAGGCCGCGCTCCTGAGCAATAGTCACGGCCCGGGCGCGGTCGGTGTCCTCAAGCTTCTGATAGATGTTGCCCAGATAAGTTTTGACGGTGTTCGGGCTCACATTGTGCTTGCGGGCGATGTCCGCCACGGATTGATGGAAGGGCAGCTCGCGCAGCAGCACCCGCTCCCGCTCGGTGAGCGGTGCGACCGGGGCAGGGGCCGGGGCTGGAGCTGGGCGATTCTCCCCCGGCGCCTGAGCGGACCGAGTCAGAATCCGGCTTGCAAAACCGTCGAGGTCCCCCAACCGCCCGACCCTGGTGCCGAGAAGCGACACCCCGAGCCCGCCAACGGCCAGAAAGGCTCTCTCGACCCGCAGCTGCTCAGCCAGGCGCGGCGCCCGAGCCAGACGGGCATCCGCTTCGGCAGATCGTTCACCCTCCTCGGCGATGCCGGCGAGCACGATCCAGGCGCTCACGAGCGTGGACCCGCGCCAACACCGGGCGGCCGGCGTTGCGGCGGCTTCCAGCCGCCCACCGGCGCCGTGGCGGCCCGGGGCCGGCGGGTACGCGAGGGAGCGGAGCAGCACGGCCTCCAACGAGTCCGCACCCAGCACGTTCTTCACCAGGAGCGTGACACGTCGGGCCTCGGCCCGCCCGTCCAGCGCACCGGTCAGCTCGAACCAGGGAATGCAGCACAGGCTCAGCACACGCGGGTGGGCGTCCGCATTCTCCCGCATCAAGCCGTTCAGACTCTCGAGCACCGATCGCCGCCTCGGGTCCGCCGCCGGTGCCGACAGGGACAGGAAGGTCTGGGCGGGCACGATCAGTCCGGAATCGCACACCAGAGGGTCGGCCGTGACAAGCCGTTCCAGCACGCCCTGCTCGATCGGCTCGCAGCGTTCGTACCGGCGGATCTGGAGCGAGACCGAGGCGCGGGCCGCTGCGCGGTCGAACGCCGCCCCCGCCACGGATGCCGAGGCACCCGTGGCCGGGCGCGCTGCGGCATCCGTCGCCCGAGCGAGTTGATCGTCGATGAGGCCGGCGCGGGCCCAGTCGCCCCGGCGGGAGGCCGACACGGCGGCGAGGTCGCCGGCAAGCAGGAACAGCCATTGGTTACCGGCATTCCGCGCGGTCACAGCCACCATTCGCAGTCCCGCTTCGGCTCGCTCCGCCTCGCCCAGACCGGCGCGGCACCAGGTCTCCGCGGTGGCGGCCAGCAGGTCGACACCGAGGTCTCCCCGCCGCCCCGGTGCGGTGCGGACGGCGCCCAGCCTGGCCAGACGGTCGCGGATTTCGTCAGGCGTCGCTGCGAAGAAGGCGGCAAGCGCGTCGATCACGACGGTCAAGATCTCCGCACTGCCGCCGGACGCAAGCCCCACCGCCTCGAGCTCCGCCAGCAGGTGGTCGGCCTGCCCCCGGTCGGGAAAGTAAGGCGCGTCCAGGAGCAGCCTCAGGGACGCCGCCACGGATGCACCTGGGTTCCCGGCGCGCGCGGCCGACTCTGCCAGGGCACGGAGGACGAGGTCTGGCGTTCCCCTGAGCACGAGATCGAGACCGAAAGCATCGAGCATCTCGGCGGCGAGGACGGGCAGCTCGGCAGCAAGCGCCTGCTCGAGAGCGTTTTGACCGTCGGCGCGGCGCGCGAACCACCGGGCCGCGGTCTCGTGAGCCGCCGCCGCCGCCACGAAGTCACGTCGCCGCGCCTCGCCCTGCAGATAGGCCAGCAGGATCGGGTGGATGCGATACGCCCTGGTGTCGTCGCCGCTCTCCCTGGTGATAAGTGCGCTGGGCCCGGCCAGCCGGTCCAGCACAGCCCCGGCATCCGCTCGCTTCGTCACCTCGACGGCCAGGTCGACCGAGAGGGCAGGCCTGACGGCGGCGCGCAGCATCGTGTTCTCGTCACCATCAGCTCAGCCGTCGATGATCTCCGACCGGAGGAAACCGGCCACCGCCGGATCGTCACCGTCGAAATCCACTACCAGCCGTGCGGAATCGTTCCTCCCGTGCAGGAACGGCACGATCAGCATCAGACCGGTCACCCATCCCGCGGTGCGCTGCAGCAGGATCGTCGTCTCCTCGTCCGTCAGGAGGAGACGATGCCCGGCGGCGAGCGCCAGCAGCTCGCTCCGATCGAACGCCAGGTCCGCCGGCGGCACGTCGACCATGGAGCCGTCGCCGCGCAGTCGCGTCGGCCCTGCGCACGGCCGGGTGCGCCCGGCGACCACGAGACGGATGTCCTCGGGCGCCGACGCGACCGGCTCGCCCACCAGCCCCGGCCGATCCGCTTCGACACGGTCCAACCCACCGATGAACACGTACCGGGTGTCCCCGTCGCCTGACACCCCCGAGCGCCGCCCGACCTGCCGCCAGACATCAGCGGGACGGAACCGGCCCGGCTGCGCGCGTACCCAGGTGACCGACTCCCCGTTCCGGTGAAGACGGCCAGCCCAGGAGGCCAGCAGGGTCATCTTCCCGGAGCCTGCCGCAGCCCAAACGCAGACGCAGCGCACTTCGCCGGCGATGAGCCGATGAAATGCACCATCAAGCCGCGGCCGTTCCACCTCAGCGGTCGACGGAGCCGGGATCGGCGTGCCGACCCCCGGTGACGGTGCAGCCGGTGACGACGCCGCAGGTGTCACGGCTCCCGGTGTCAGGGCTGCGCCCGGAAGCACCATCTGAGCCGGTACCCGATGCGAGGTCATAGAGACACGTCCTCCATTCGCGGTCCCGAGTGGTCGTTCAGCCTCGTCACCGTAGCTCTCGGCCTGCCCCACGGTAGGGTGCCCGGTGCACGCCGCACCGCCTGCAGCGGGTTCGAACGTTTGGAATTCACTCGTTTCGGGTGAAGGTGGTCCGGCCGCCTGGACGTAGAACAGTGGCACCCGTCACATTGTGTCGTGGTCGACGCTCAACGCAGGAAAACGGCAGTGCCCGAAGATGAGGAGAAAGTGCCATGGACTTCTGGGAAAACCTGTGGGGGACGATCTGGTTCTTCTTCTGGACCTTCGCGATAGTTTCGTAATTCTTTGCTCTCTTTGGCGTCATCGTCGACCTGTTTCGGGACCGGCAGCTCGGCGGCTGGGCGAAGGCGGCGTGGTTCCTCGTCCTGTTCTTCGTTCCCTTCCTCACCGTGCTGATCTGCGTGATCGCCCGCGGCAAGGGCATGGCGGAACGCAGTTCCACGGAGTCGAGGGAGTACCAGGGGCAGACCGATCAGTACATCCGCAGTGTCGCCGGAACCAGTGCCGGGCCCACGGAGGAGATCGGCCGGGCGAAGGCCCTGCACGATGCGGGCGCGATCACCCCGGCCGAGTTCGACGCCCTGAAGTCCCAGGCGCTGTCGAGGTCGTCCTACACCGAATAGGACAGCCACCGAATAGGACAGCACGCACAGGGCGGTGGCCTCATCCGTTGAACCGGATGCGCCCACCGCCCTGTGCGTGACCTGATCGAGTGGGGTGCTGCTTCATGGTTAGACGGCGTCGAGCGCGTAGCCCTCTTCACCGTGCACGATGGTGTCCACTCCGGCCACCTCGTCTTCATTGTTGATTCGGAAGCCGATCGTCTTCTGAATGATCACGCCGATGCCGTAGGCCATCACGAAGGAGAAGATCGCGATGCCGAAGGCTGCGACAAACTGCACCCAGAGCTGGTTGAGGCTGCCGGTGTCGAGCAGGCCGATTCCCGACCCGAAGATACCGATGTAGAGCGTTCCGATCATGCCACCGATGAGGTGGATGCCCACCACGTCGAGCGAGTCGTCGAAGCCCCACTTGAACTTCAGGTCGATGGCAACCGCGCACACCGCTCCGACGAGGACTCCGAGGACGATCGCCCAGAACGGGGTGACGATGTTACAGGCAGGGGTGACGGCGACGAGCCCGGCGACGGCACCCGAGGCGGCACCGATCGAGGTGGGCTTGCCGTCCTTGATCTTCTCGACGATCAGCCAGCCGAGAATACCGGCGGCGGGAGCGACGAGCGTGTTGATCCAGGCGAGGGCGGCGACACCGTCGACGGCGGCTTCGGAGCCGGCATTGAAACCGAACCAGCCGAACCACAGGAGCGAGGCACCGAGGAGGGTGAGCGGAACGTTGTGGGGCTTGGAGATGCCCTTCTTGAAACCCACCCGCTTGCCGAGCACCAAGGCGAGAGCCAGACCGGCTGCACCGGCGTTGATGTGCACGGCGGTGCCACCGGCGAAGTCGTTGACCCCGAGAGCGGCGGGAGCCCAGCCGTCGGCGAGGTTGAAGACCCAGTAGGCGACCGGGAAATACACCAGGGTCGACCACACGGCGGCGAAGATCAACCAGGCGCCGAACTTGGCACGGTCGGCGATCGCACCAGAGATCAGTGCGACGGTGATGATGGCGAAGGTGGCCTGGAAGCCGGCGAACGCCAGCCCGTTCAGGTCGGGAGAGAGGGATCCGTCTTCCCCGGCGCCGAGCAGCCCACTCAGGCCGAGCAGCCCGGACGGGTTGCCGAGGAAACCGGGGATCAGCGGCGGGCCGAAGACGAGCCCGTAGCCGTAGAGCACCCACAGCACACCGACAACGCCCATCGCGCCGAAGCTCATCATCATCATGCTGATGACGCTCTTCGCCTTCACCATTCCGCCGTAGAAGAAGGCAACACCGGGAGTCATCAGAAGCACGAGGGCGGCCGCGACGAGGAGCCACAGGGAATTGAGATTCAGGGCTATTTCATCAGTTGTGGCGTCCAACAGGACTGACAGTTCAACCATGGATATGGTTACCTCTCGCTACTAACAGTGATTGCCGTCGACGTGCACAGGGTGAGCGGTTGATCGTGTCTCGGCGGGTACAGAGTCAGTTTGGAGTTGTCAGGTTTCGGTGAGTGCGCGCGGATGTTTCGCCCGCGTTACGCGCCGAGCGACGGTGTTAACATCGCGTTTCCGGCAGGCAGAGCGGTGGTCCGGCCCCGATCAGTCGTGGATCAGTCGTGCGGTGGAAGCTCACCTGTGGTCAGCGCCACGAGACGGGACTGGGACCGCTGGTACTTCTTTCGGTAACCGCCGGAGAGCATCTCCTCGTCGAAGACCTCGTTCAGGGGCTGCCCGTTTGCGATGATCGGAATCTCCGCGTCGTAGACCCGGTCGATGAAGGCGACCAGCCTGAGGGCATCCGTCTGGTCGGTCAGCAGGTACACATCGGTCAGGGCGATGACGTCGATGCCGTGGATCAACTTGATGTACTTCGACGGATGCACCGTGCTGAGATGTCGGATCAGGTCGCCGAAGTCGTCCCGGGTCACCGTGGAGCCGCGTTCGACCAGGGCGGGCACCAGCTGGTCCACTTCGTCCCGGGGCACGGCGATGGCGTGGCCCTCGATGTCGCGCCTGCGGTAGTCGAGGCCGTCGATACGCACGATCTCGAAGTTCGCAGACATCGCCTGAATCTCGCGAAGGAAGTCGATCGCGGCGAAACGCCCCTCGCCCAGCGAATTCGGCGGCGTGTTCGACGTGGCGGCGACGCGGGTACCCGAGGCCACGAGCTCGCCCAGAAGCCGGGTCATCAGCATAGTGTCGCCCGGGTCGTCGAGTTCGAACTCGTCGATGCAGATCAGGCGGGCGCCGGAGAGCTGCCTGACGGTGGCTGCGTAGCCGAGTGCTCCCACCAGTGCGGTGTACTCGATGAAGGTGCCGAAGTATTTCGGTCCCGGGGCGGCATGCCAGAGCGCGGCCAGCAGGTGGGTCTTGCCGACGCCGAAACCACCGTCCAGGTAGATGCCCGGCAGCTCCGGCTTGGGCTTGCGGGTGCGGGAGAAGAAGCCGCTGGGCCGCTGGGCCAGCCAGGCTCCGGCAAAGGTGCCCAGCCGTTCCACGGCCTCGAGCTGCGAGGGGAAGTTCAGGTCAGGTCGGTACGACGCGAAGGAGGCGTGCTCGAACTGGGGCGGCGGAACCAACTCGGCCACGATCTCCGGCCCGGTGATGCTCGGAGAGCGATCGGCCAAACGTTGCACCTGGCTGAGAGCTTGTGGAGCCATGCTGTAGTACCCGGTTTCTGTGTCGGACTGATAGTCCCGGTCGGAGCATCATCGTTGAAGAACGACCGCGGATGCGATCAGGACCCATACCGCGTAGATTCGAAAACGCGGACCGGTAACCAGCCTAAACCGCGCCCATTTGATTCCAGTGTCCATCGGACGCCACCAGGAGGTTCCCCCCATGTCTGTTGATCTCGATCCGGCACCGAAGTTCATGGCCTACGCCCACCCCGAACGTCTGGTCAGCACCGAGTGGCTGCAGGCGCATCTCGAAACCCCCGGTCTTGTTGTCGTCGAATCGGATGAAGACGTTCTGCTCTACGAAACCGGCCACATCCCGGGAGCCGTGAAAATCGACTGGCACACCGACCTCAATGATCCGGTCGAGCGCGACTTCGTCGACGGTGCCGCCTTCGCCGCAATGCTCGGTGCCAAGGGCATCTCCCGCGACACCACCGTGGTCATCTACGGCGACAAGAACAACTGGTGGGCGGCCTACGCCCTGTGGGTGTTCACCCTATTCGGCCACGAAGACGTCCGCCTGCTCGACGGCGGCCGTGACAAGTGGGTGGCCGAGGAACGAGGCCTCACTCGGGACAAGCCCGTTATCACCCCGACCGTGTACCCGGTCGCCCCGCGCAACGATTCCGCCATCCGCGCATTCCGCGAGGATGTCTTCGCGCACTTCGGGAACCCGCTGATCGACGTGCGCTCCCCCGAGGAGTACACCGGCGAACGCACCCACATGCCGGCCTACCCGGAGGAGGGCGCCCTGCGCGGCGGCCACATCCCGTCGGCAGCGTCGGTGCCGTGGGCGCGCGCCGCTGCACCGGACGCCACCTTCCGCACCCGCACCGAGCTGGACGCCATCTACCGTGACGAGGCCGGCCTCTCCGACGGCGACAACGTCATCGCCTACTGCCGGATCGGCGAGCGGTCCAGCCACACCTGGTTCGTCCTGACCCACCTTCTCGGCTTCGAAGGCGTGCGCAACTACGACGGGTCCTGGACCGAATGGGGTAACGCCGTGCACGTGCCGATCGCGATGGGCACGGAGCCGGGCGCCGCACCTCAGCCCCGCTGAGCCGGCCGGCCCACTCGGATTCCGGGGCCTCACGGCCCGCGCATGGCAGAATGAGTGTCGATGACCGCCACCGAACTTCCCGCCAAACTGGCCGAGATCCGCGATGACTTCCTCGAACTCGAGGAGTCCGACCGGCTGCTGCTGCTGCTTGAGTTCGCCGACGAGCTGCCGGCGCTCCCGCCGCGCTACGCGGAGCACCCGGACCTGCTCGAGCGGGTCGTTGAATGCCAGTCCCCCGTCTTCATGTTCGTCGAGGTGGACGACGAGTCCGCGGTGCACCTCTACGCGACCGCTCCCCGAGAGTCGCCGACGACCCGGGGCTTCGCCTCGATCCTGGCCCAGGGTCTGGATGGGCTCAGCGCCCAGGAGGTGCTCGATGTGCCGGATGACTATCCGAACACGATCGGATTGACGAAAGCGGTGTCTCCCCTGCGCATCCGCGGCATGTCAGCCATGCTCGCCCGCACCAAGCGCCGCCTGCGCGAGGGCGCTGCGTGACCCTGACCCGGGTGTTTCCGGAGCCGGACGCGGGCGGCGATACGGTCGACCTGCCGCGGAGCGTCGACGGGCTCGACCCGGACAGCCGGGATTGGCTGTTGCGGCGCTACGCCCCGGCGCCGGGCGCGTACCTGCGGGTCAACATGATCGCCAGCCTGAACGGCGGCGTGGCCGGGACCGATGGCACCTCGGATTCCCTCTCGAGCCGCCTCGATCGCCGCATCCTAGGTGTGATCAGGGAACTTGCCGACGTCGTCCTGGTCGGCGCCGGCAGTGTCCGTGCGGAGGGGTACGTCGTGCCGGCCCGGGCGGCCCTCGCGGTCGTCACCTCCAGCGGAAACCTGGCCGGTCATCGGCTCGAGCACTTTACGCACCGGGACTCCGCACACCCGGAATCCGCGCATCGGCAGCCGGCGTTCATCCTCTGTCCGCGCATCGCAGTCGGCCGGGTGGAGGCCGCCACGGTCGGGGCCCGCACGACCGTCGTGCCGCTCGACGATGAGAACGGTGTCCTCACTCCGTCCACGATTCTCGCGGCCCTCTGCGCCCTCGGCCTCCCGCGCATCGTCTGCGAGGGAGGTCCGGTGCTGGCCGGGCGATTCTTCGCGGCCGACCTGGTCGACGAATTCTGCCTGTCCACGAGCCCCCAGGTAGTGCTCGGCGGCCGGGGGTTGCTCGAATCGGCCACGGCCGGATCCACCGGATTCAGGTTGCGGCAACTTCTTCTGGACGACCAGGGAGCGACTTACGCTCGGTGGGAGCGATCTCGACCAGCCAGTTCGTGATGGCCTGATTCCAACCCTCGCGGTCGTAGTTCCACAGCTTCGTGTGCCGCGCCACCGCGAACGGCAGAAAGGTCACGATGTCGGGTCGGCGCCCGGCCAGGGCGCGGGAGCCGGTCGCGGGCACGAATCCGTCGTCGTCGCTGTGCATCAGGAGCACCGGTAGGTCGAGCTCGGCGGCGCGCGTGACGAAATCGAGGCGTCCGAAGTCGATCGGTTGGGTCTGACCGGTGACGATCTTGCCCCAACGCCGTCCCAGGACCTCCAGAGCACCGCTGGCGATGACCGCGGGCAGGCCGAGCAGGCCGCCGTGGAAGCGCGCGACATCCGCCCAGTCGATCACGGGCGAGTCGAGCACGATGCCGACGATCCGGTCGCGCAGCGTTGATCGCGTCGCGCTCTGCAGCACGATCGCGCCGCCCATGGACCACCCCATCAACACGATCTCGGTCGCACCGCGGTGCACCGCGAACGCGATCGCCGCATCGACATCCTGCCACTCCGCGTCTCCGAGGGAATACCGGCCGTCGCCGCTCCGCGGTGCCTCCCCGTCGTTGCGGTACGACACAAGCAGGGACGTGAAGCCCGCATCCCGGAAGACCGGCGCCGCTCGCAGCGTCTCCTGCCGCTGCACCCCGCGCCCGTGCACCTGGATCACCCAGCGGCCGTCCGGCTCCTCGGCCGGGATCAGCCAGGCCGGGGCGTCACCGGCGTCGGTAGAAACGAGCACGTCCTCGAAGGCGAAGCCGAGGTCCCAGGGCCCGAGGTACGAGTAGCCGCCGAGCCGGCCGCGCTCGGCCCGGGCCAGATCCCCGTGATCGACGCGCAGGATGCGCCGCGTCACCTTCGTGGGCGTGAGACGGAGGATCTCGCCCAGGTGGGCGTGTCCTGTATCACCCGAGAACCAGAAGCTGTAATCGCCCTGCAGTACGGAATCCGCCGTGGACTGCAGCGTAATCGTTTCCGCCGCGAGGTCGACGGAGTGGATCCGCACGTCGTCGGAGCGCGTGGTCGAGGGCGTCACAATCCGACGTGCCATCACGGCCGCCAAAACACCGCCCGCGACCCCCAGCAACACCGTTGCCCCGGCGACTGCGATCCCGCTCACCGCCAGAAAACGCCTCGGGTACCGCCCTGAGCCCGCCCGCTCACGCATGACTACCTCCCCTGTCCGGCGTGCCTGTCCGACTCCGCTCGAAAAAAACTCTAGTCTGCACACGTGCCCGAAACACAAGAAACGCTCCCGCCGGAGTTCGCCGCCGCCCGCGCATCCTTCGCACGTGCCCGCATCCGTACGGAGCTTGTGGTCAATGAGATTTCCGCACCCGGAAACCTCGCTCCGCACTCCATCGCCTTCTCGGCCGACGTGACCCCGGTACGTCACGGGAGCGACTCCGATCTCGGGACCGGACGCTTCATCCTGCTTTATGACCCGGCCGAGCCCGAGGAGTGGGGCGGCGCCTTCCGCGTCGTCTGCTTCGCCCAGGCTCCCCTGGAAACCGACATCGGCCTCGACCCGTTCGTCGCGGGGGTCACCTGGTCGTGGCTGGTCGATGCTCTCGACGCCCACGGGGCACGGTATACGGCGGCCTCGGGGACCGCTACTAAGATTATCTCGTCCGGCTTTGGCGAACTTGCCAAGCAGGGCGATGGCGCGCAGATCGAACTGCGAGCCTCGTGGACGCCGCTGGACCACAATCTCGCCGCCCACGTCGAAGGATGGGGCGAGCTGCTCTGCATGCTCGCAGGTCTTCCACCCACTGGCGAAGGAGTCAGCATGTTGTCCACACGCCGAACCGGTCGTGCTTGATCACCAGGTGATCGATACGCGGGACGCCTACCTCGCGGCGACCGCAGTCCTCAGCGCGGGCACGGGCCCGATCGGCATCGACGCTGAACGAGCCTCCGGCTTCACCTACTCCCAGCGCGCCTACCTGATCCAGATCTATCGGCGCGACGCTGGCACATTCCTGTTTGACCCGCCCGCGATCGGCGACTTCCACGAGCTCAACCAGGCTCTGCGCGATGACGAGTGGATTTTCCACGCCGCGAGCCAGGACCTGGCCTGCCTGCGCGAGGTTGGACTTGACCCCCGGCACATCTTCGACACTGAACTGGCCGCTCGCCTGCTCGGAATCCCCCGGGTCGGCCTCGGCACGGTGGTGGAAGAGCTGCTCGGCATCCATCTTGCCAAGGAACACTCCGCCGCCAACTGGTCGACCCGCCCACTGCCGGAGGCCTGGCTGGTCTACGGCGCGCTCGACGTGGAACTGCTTCCCGACCTGCGTGACCGTATGGTCGACATGCTCGCCACCGATTCCAAGACCGACATCGCCGCGCAGGAATTCGCCGCCGTGCTGGCGCGTGAGGCGAAGCCCGTCGGCCCCGAACCCTGGCGCCGCCTTTCCGGCGTGCACTCCATCCGGGGACAGCGCGGTCTGGCCGTGGCCCGGGAATTGTGGCTGGCTCGCGACGCTCTGGCGCAGGAGCTGGATGTGTCCCCCGGCCGGCTCGTGCCCGACGCGTCGCTGACGGCGGCAGCACGGGCAATGCCGGCGAACCGGCAGGCCCTGGCTGATCTGAGGGAGTTCAGCGGCCGTGCGAGCCGCAGCGAACTCGACCGCTGGTGGCGTGCCATCCAGAAGGGCCTGGCGTCAACCGACCTGCCGTCGCTTCGGGGAAACGGCGACCTGCTCCCGCCCCCGCGCGCCTGGTCCGACCGCAATCCCGAGGCTGACCTGCGCTACAAGGCCGCTCGCGCAGCCCTCACCGAGGTCTCCGAGGAGCTCGCCATCCCACTGGAGAACCTCGTCACCCCGGACTATGTCCGCCGGGTGGCGTGGACGCCGCCCGAGAACGTCGACCCCGCATCCGTCGGTGAGGCGCTCGCGCACCTGGGTGCGCGCACCTGGCAAATTGAAGTGACCGCACAACGGATCGCCGATGCCTTTGTGGATGTCCACCAATCGATCGAGCTCTCTTCGGAAGCGGATTCGTAGGATCCGTCCAAGGATTCGACCCTCCACGGGAGCCCCTTTAGGATCGACCGACACCTGATCGATGATGGAGGCAAAGTGGCCGATAGAACAGAAGTCGTGTTTGTGGACGGGGTTCGTACCCCGTTCGGACGCGCCGGTGAAAAGGGCATGTACTGGAACACCCGGGCGGATGATCTCGTGGTCAAGGCCATGATCGGACTGCTGGAACGCAACCCGTCGGTCCCTGGGGAACGCATCGACGAGGTGGCGATTGCCGCCACCACCCAGACCGGCGACCAGGGTCTCACGCTCGGTCGCACGGCGGCACTGCTTTCCGGGTTGCCGAAGTCGGTACCCGGATTCGCCATTGACCGGATGTGCGCCGGCGCCATGACCGCCGTGACCACTCTCGGAGCCGGGATCGGATTTGGCGCCTACGACCTGGCCATCGCCGGCGGCGTCGAGCACATGGGACGCCACCCGATGGGTTCGGGCGTCGACCCGAATCCGCGTTTCCTGTCCGAGCGCCTGGTCAGCGAGGACGCCCTCAATATGGGTGCCACGGCCGAGCGCATCCACGACCGGTTCCCGGCGTACACCAAGGAGCGGTCCGACCGGTTCGCCCTGCGCAGCCAACAGAAGGTCGCCGCGGCCTATGCCGCCGAGAAGATACAGCCCGACCTGGTGTCGGTTGCGATCCGCAGCGATTCCGGCTGGGGTCTGGCGACCCGCGACGAGGCTCCCCGCCCCGAAACCACGATGGAGGGCCTCGCGACTCTCAAGACCCCCTTCCGTCCCCACGGACGGGTCACTGCCGGCAACGCGTCCGGGCTCAACGACGGTGCCAGCGCCTGCCTCCTCGCCAGCGGCAAGGCCGCCAAGGACCTCGGTCTCACCGTCAAAATGAAGATGGTCAGCTTCGCCTTCGCCGGCGTTGAGCCGGAGGTCATGGGACTCGGCCCGGTCCCCTCTACCGAGAAGGCCCTGCGCAAGGCCGGCCTCAGCATCACGGACATCGGCCTGTTCGAACTCAATGAGGCTTTCGCCGTGCAGGTCATCTCGTTCCTCGACCACTTCGGCATCGACGACGAGGACCCGCGGGTGAACGAGTACGGCGGCGCGATCGCCATCGGACATCCGCTCGCTTCCTCCGGCGTGCGCCTGATGAACCAGCTCGCCCGTCAGTTCAGCGAGCACCCGGAGGTGCGCTACGGCCTCACCGCCATGTGCATCGGCCTCGGCCAGGGCGGCACCGTGATTTGGGAGAACCCGAACTTCAACCGGAAGGCAAGCAAGCGATGAGCAACTACTCCCAACTCGATTTCACCCCGCTGGTCGAGCTGTCGGCCGACGAGGTCGTCACCCACTGCTACGTACACGATGTGCCTCTGTCCGGTGGAAGGACCCTGGCGCTGGTCACGCTCGACAATGGCCGGGACCACACCCGCCCGAACACGCTCGGCCCGAACACCCTGCTCGAGTTCGCCATGGCGATGGACCTTCTCCGGGAACGCGCCGCCCTCGGCGACATCCACGGCGTCGCCGTCACCGGCAAACCATTCATCCTCGCCGCCGGCGCCGACCTGAGCAAGGTCAGCGAGATCCCATCGCTCGCGACGGGCAAGCTGCTGGCCCAGTTGGGCCACTATGCGCTGGGCAAGCAGGCCGAACTGGGTGTGCCCTCCTTCGTGTTCATCAACGGGCTCGCACTGGGGGGCGGGCTGGAGATCGCCCTCAACGCCGATTACCGCACCGTCGACGCGACCGTGCCCGCGATCGCGCTGCCCGAGGTCTCCCTTGGGCTGATCCCGGGCTGGGGCGGCTCCTACCTGCTGCCCAACCTGATCGGCATCGAGAACGCGCTCAAGGTGATCATCGAGAATCCGCTCAAGCACCGCACGCTCAAAGCGGCGGATGCTCTCGAGCTGGGCATCGCCGACGTGCAGTTCGCCTCGGCCAGGTTCCTTGAACAGTCCATCGAGTGGGCCGATGGCGTGATCGCCGGAAAGACAAAGGTCGCCCGGCCCAATACGCCCGGCAAGGTCGAACGGCTCGTGAAATGGGATGTGGCCGTGGGCGTGGCCCGCAAGATGCTGGAAAACCGCATCGGAACCGTCGCCCGGTCGCCGTACATCGCCCTCGACCTGCTCAAAGCAGCCAAGAGCGGATCTCGCCAGGAAGGGTTCGAGCGGGAAGACGACTCCTTGGCCGAACTCATCGCCGGAGACCAGCTGCAGGCCAGTATTTACGCTTTCAACCTGGTGCAGAAGCGAGCCAAGCGGCCGGCCGGTGCGCCGGACAAAGCCCTTGCCCGCCCGATAAAGAAGGTAGGCGTCATCGGCGCCGGCCTGATGGCCAGCCAGTTCGCCCTTCTCTTCGTGCGTCGCCTGCGCGTGCCCGTAGTCATCACTGACCTCGACCAGGCCCGCGTCGACAAGGGCGTCGCGTACATCCACGGCGAGATCCTCACCCTGGAGACCAAGAACCGTATCTCCCCCGACGAGGCCAACCGGCTCCGCGCTCTGGTCACGGGAACGACAGACAAGGCACAGTTCGCCGACGCCGACTGGGTGATCGAGGCCGTCTTCGAGGAACTCGGAGTGAAGCAGGATGTCTTCGCCGAAATCGAGAAGCACATCTCTCCCGACGCCATCCTCGCCACCAACACCTCGTCCCTCTCGGTCGAACAGATCGGTGCGAAGCTGGCCCACCCCGAGCGCCTGGTCGGTTTCCACTTCTTCAACCCGGTGGCGATCATGCCGCTGATCGAGGTCGTGAACACCCCGCGGACCAACGACGCCACTCTCTCCACGGCGATGGTCGTGGCAGCCAAATTGCGAAAGAACGCGGTCATCACCCGGGACACCCCCGGGTTCGTCGTGAACCGCCTCCTGGCGAAGCTCCTGGGTGAGGCCATGCACGCCGTCGACACCGGAACCCCGTTCGAGGTCGTCGATGGGTCACTGGCTCCGTTCGGGATGCCGATGACCCCGTTCGAGCTGCTCGAGCTGGTCGGCCTCAAGGTCGGCGCACACGTTCTGGACACCCACCATGCCGCATTCCCGGACCGGTTCTTCGAGAGCGCGAACCTGCATAAGCTGGCCGAGCACGGAACCATTCTGGAGCGCGACGCCAAGGGCAGGATCAAGGGCTTCGACAAGGGCGCCGTCAAGATCGTCGCGGGCGGGCAGACCCCGATGACAGCCGAGCAGATCCTACGCCGGATCGAGGACGGCCTCGCCGATGAAATCAAGCGGATGCTGGACGACGGCGTCGTGCACGCCGCGGAGGACATCGACCTGTGCATGATCCTCGGGGCCAA
Source organism: Cryobacterium sp. M23 (assembly GCF_002929655.1). Taxonomy (NCBI): domain Bacteria; kingdom Bacillati; phylum Actinomycetota; class Actinomycetes; order Micrococcales; family Microbacteriaceae; genus Cryobacterium; species Cryobacterium sp. M23. Next base: position 36,297 of record NZ_PJJV01000054.1, on the reverse strand, counting down.
CTGGCCGTTCCAGATGGGCGGGATCACACCCTACCTCGACCGCGTCGGCGCGAGCGAACGGGTCTTCCAGGGCACGTTCCACACCCCACCGATCCGCGGCGTCGCTGCCGCGGCCCTGCCTGCCACCCGCACGACCGTAGGCGACTGACCGCAGGCGACTGACTGCATCCACTCCGCCGACCCGTAACCTCGGCTCCTTTTTCTTCACGGAAGGGGAGCCGAGGTCGTGGCTCGGCGCGGTGGTCGGCGGTATTTTTGTGCGGCCGGCGGGGCCGGAAGGGTGAGGCCCGCCAAGTGTGGGCGTTGGGGGTCGCACGGGCCGGGGTTTCCGAACCGGGCGTTTCCCTTGCCGACGTAGACGATCAGGGGACCTCGATGTGGGGTGGACGTGCAATCCACGCCCCATCCGAGTCCGCGCCCGGCCCGGCCCGGCCAGCAACTCTGCCCTGAACGAATTCGACGGAGATTTTGGATTTTGGCGGATTTGGCCCACAAACCCCCGAGAAAGCGGTTTCCCCAGGATCTCCGTCGAATTGGCTCGACGCCGGGCACGGCACCCCGCCTGTGATGAACAGCGACCACGGGGTGATCTCAGCCCCAGCCTTCCGGAAACGACACAACCATTCGATGGGGAATCACCTAGTCGTGCTGAAGGTTTGCCGGGATGCTGGCGGTGTCGGCGCGGTCCGCCGGCAGGGGCCGCGCATGCGGGATCTTGCTGCCGAGCACCATTGCGACGACATCGCGGGCGATGCGCTGCGGGGTCAGCCCAACACGGTCGAGGATCTCGGCGCGGGTGCCGTGGTCGAGGAATTCGTCGGGCAGCCCCAGTTCGGTGACCGCCGTGTCCACGCCGGCTTCACGCAGATCTTGACGGACACGGGTGCCGACGCCGCCGACCCGGACGCCGTCCTCGATGGTCACGACGATGCGGTACTCCGCGGCCAGGGCCACGATGCTCCGCGGTACCGGGACGACCCAGCGCGGGTCGACGACGGTGGCTCCGATGCCCTGGGCTGCGAGCCGGTCCGCCACATCGAGACCGATCGTGGCCATCGGCCCGACGGTGACGATCAGCACGTCTTTCTGGGCTGATTCCAAGAGCACGTCTACGCCGTCGCCCAGGCGGCGCACGGCGTCGATTGGTGCGCTCACGCTGCCCTTGGGGAAACGCAGCACAGTGGGCGCGTCGTCGACGGCCACGGCCTCTTCGAGCTCCTCTGCCAGGCGCACCGAGTCCCGAGGTGCCGCGAGGCGGATCCCGGGGACGACCTGAAGGATCGCCAGGTCCCAGATGCCGTGATGGCTGGGACCGTCGGGCCCGGTCACCCCGGCCCGGTCGAGCACGAATGTGACGCCGGCCTTGTGCAGGGCGACATCCATCAGGACCTGGTCGAACGCCCGGTTGATGAAGGTGGCATAGAGCGCGACGACCGGGTGCAGGCCGCCGAAGGCGAGGCCGGCGGCACTGGTGACCGCGTGCTGCTCGGCGATGCCCACGTCGTGCACCCGGGCGGGGAATCTCTCGGCCATCTTGTGCAGGCCGGTGGGACGGAGCATGGCCGCGGTGATGCCAACGATCTTCGGATCGAGTGTGGCAAGGCGCAGCAGCTCGTCGGCGAACACCGACGTCCAGGAGGGTGCGCCGGCGGATTCGGTGGACTCCCCTGTTTCCGGGTCGATCTGGCCGACCGCATGGAACTGGTCGGCGGTGTCCTGAACGGCCGGGTCGTATCCCTTACCCTTCTGGGTGATCGCGTGCACGATCACCGGCGCGCCGTAGCCCTTGGCCTGATGGAGCGCCTCGACCATCGCCGCCATGTCGTGGCCGTCGATCGGACCGATGTACTTGATGTCGAGGTTGGAGTAGAGCGCCTCGTTGTTGGAGAACCGGGCGAGGAAGCCGTGCATGCCGCCGCGCACGCCGCGGAAGAACGCCCGGGCGGGCGCGCCCATCCGTTCGAAGGCCTGACGGCTGGTCAGATAGGCACTGTGGTACGCCTGTCGGGTGCGCACGGTGTTCAGGAAGCGGGCCATGCCGCCGATGGTGGGCGCGTAGGAGCGGCCGTTGTCATTCACGATGATGATCAGGCGACGGGTGTTGTCGTCGCTGATGTTGTTGAGGGCTTCCCAGGTCATGCCCCCGGTCAGGGAGCCGTCGCCGACGACCGCGATCACATGGCGGTCGCTCTGCCCGGTCATCTCGAAGGCTCGGGAGATACCGTCAGCCCAGGACAACGAGCTGGAGGCGTGGGAACTCTCCACGATGTCGTGCTCGGACTCGCGCCGCTGCGGGTAGCCGGCCAGGCCACCGGCCTGGCGGAGGAGGCTGAAGTCCTGGCGCCCGGTGAGCAGCTTGTGCACGTAGGCCTGGTGTCCGGTATCGAAGACAATGGCGTCACGCGGGGATTCGAAGACCCGGTGCAAAGCGATGGTCAGCTCGACCACGCCGAGGTTCGGACCAAGGTGCCCGCCGGTCTTGGAGACTTCCCGAACGAGGAACGCCCGCACCTCGGCCGCGAGCTGGACGAGCTGTTCCATCGAGAGGCGATCCAGATCTCTCGGCCCGAAGATCGTGTCCAGTAGCGCCATCGATAACACCTTTCACGTTGCGCTATCCGCCACCAGAAAACCGGCGCATAGATTCGGTCAAGCCGAGTCTACGCGCCGGTTTCGGTAGCTAGCCGAAAGGCTCCTGCGTGCTATGCGACCAGCGAACGCAGGACGTACTGCAGGATGCCGCCGTTGCGGTAGTAATCGGCCTCACCCGGAGTGTCGATGCGGACGACCGCGTCGAACTCGACCGTGGCCTTGCCGGCGGCAGACTGCGCACTCGGCGCCGCCGTGACGCGCACCGTCTTCGGGGTGACCCCGCTGTTCAGCTCGACGAGACCCTCGATTGTGACGACCTCCGTGCCGTCCAGTCCAAGTGACGCCCAGCTCTGGCCGGCCGGGAACTGCAGAGGCACGACGCCCATCCCGATCAGGTTCGAACGGTGGATGCGTTCGAAGCTCTCCGTGATGACGGCCTTCACCCCGAGGAGGCTGGTGCCCTTCGCGGCCCAGTCGCGGGACGACCCCGAACCGTATTCCTTGCCACCGAAGATGACCAGCGGCGTGCCGGCGGCCTGGTAGTTCTGCGAAGCGTCATAGATGAACGCCTGCGGAGCCCAGTCAACGGTGAAGTCGCGGGTGTAGCCACCCTCGACTCCGTCCAGCAGCTGGTTGCGGAGACGGATGTTCGCGAACGTGCCGCGGATCATGATCTCGTGGTTGCCGCGGCGCGAGCCGTAGGAGTTGAAGTCGCCCCGTTCGACGCCGTGCTCCAGCAGGTAGGCGCCGGCCGGGCTGTCGGCCTTGATCGAACCAGCAGGGCTGATGTGGTCGGTCGTGACCGAGTCGCCCAGTTTGGCCAGCACACGGGCACCGACAATGTCGACCACCGGGGTAGTCTCCATGGTCATGCCGTCGAAGTATGGAGGCTTCCGCACATACGTGGACTCAGGGTCCCACTCGAAGACCTCGCTGTCCGGTGTCGGCAGGCCGCGCCAGCGCTCGTCGCCCTCGAAGACATGGCCGTACTGCTTCGTGAACATGCCGGTGTCGATCGAGCCGTCGATCGTGGACTGCACCTCGGCGGAGTCGGGCCAGATGTCCTTGAGGAACACCTCGTTGCCGTCGCTGCCGATGCCGAGCGCATCCGTCTCGAAGTCGAAGTTCATCGAGCCTGCGAGGGCGTAAGCGATGACCAGCGGCGGGCTGGCCAAGTAGTTCATCTTGACGTCGGGGCTGATCCGACCCTCGAAGTTGCGGTTGCCTGAGAGCACCGCGGTGACGGCGAGGTCGTTGTCGTTGATCGCGGTCGTGACCTCGTCGATGAGCGGGCCGGTGTTGCCGATGCAGACCGTGCAGCCGTAGCCGACGGTGTAGAAGCCGAGGGCCTCCAGGTCGCCGGTGAGGCCGGCCTTCTCGTAGTAGTCGGTGACGACCTTCGAGCCCGGAGCCAGGGTGGTCTTGACCCACGGCTTGCTCGTGAGGCCCTTCCTGACGGCGTTTCGGGCGAGCAGGCCCGCGGCGAGCATGACACTCGGATTGGACGTGTTCGTGCACGAGGTGATGGCCGCGACAGCGACCGCTCCGTGGTCGAGCGTGTAGTTCGCGCCGTCCTGCGTGGTGATCGCGACGGGCCTGGACACGCTGATCGGAGCGTGGCTCACATGGTTGTGTGAGGCCTTGTGGTCAAGGTTCTCGTCCTCGGCGGTAAAGCCGATCGGGTCTGAAGCAGGGAAAGAGGCCTCGACGGCCGCGTCCACAACAGTCCAGTCCTGCGTCGCGTAGCTCTGCAGGTCAAGTTCGAACTGCGACTTCGCCTCGGTGAGGATGACGCGGTCTTGCGGGCGCTTCGGGCCGGCAATCGATGGCACGACGGTGCCCAGGTCGAGCTCGAGGTACTCGCTGAAGACGGGTTCCTTGTCGGCATCGTGCCACAGGCCCTGCAGCTTCGAGTAGGCCTCGACGAGTGCAACCTGCTCGTCGCTGCGACCGGTCAGGCGCAGGTAGTCGAGGGTGACGTCGTCGATCGGGAACATCGCGGCCGTGGATCCGAACTCCGGGCTCATGTTGCCGATCGTGGCCCGGTTGGCCAGCGGAACCTGCGAGACACCCGCGCCGTAGAACTCGACGAACTTACCGACCACGCCGTGCTTGCGCAGAATCTGGGTGATGGTGAGCACGACATCCGTCGCGGTGACGCCGGTCGGAATGGAGCCGTTGAGCTTGAAGCCGACCACCTTGGGAATGAGCATCGAGATGGACTGGCCGAGCATGGCTGCCTCGGCTTCGATGCCGCCCACACCCCAGGCGAGCACGCCGAGGCCGTTGACCATGGTCGTGTGCGAGTCGGTTCCCACGCAGGTGTCGGGGTAGGCCTGGAGCACGTCGTTGCCCTCGGCGTCCGGCACGGTGCGGGTCATCGTGACGCGGGCCAGATACTCCAGGTTGACCTGGTGCACAATGCCGGTTCCGGGCGGCACGACCTTGAAATCGTTGAACGCGGTCTGGCCCCAGCGCAGGAACTGGTACCGCTCACCGTTGCGCTCGTACTCGATCTCCACGTTGCGCTCGAGGGCGTCCGCGGTTCCGAACAGGTCGGCGATGACGGAGTGGTCGATGACCAGCTCGGCCGGAGCCAGCGGGTTGATCTTCTTCGGGTCACCGCCGAGTTCGGCGACGGCCTCGCGCATGGTGGCGAGGTCGACGATGCACGGCACGCCGGTGAAGTCCTGCATGACGACGCGGCCAGGGGTGAACTGGATCTCGGTGTCGGGTTCCGCCGTTGGGACCCACTCGCCCAGGGCGCGAATGTGGGCCTCGGTGATGTTGGCGCCGTCCTCGGTGCGAAGGAGGTTCTCCAGCAGCACTTTCAGGCTGAACGGAAGCTTCTCGTAGCCCGTTACCGCGTCGAGACGAAAGACCTCGTAGTCCGTCGACCCGACCCGCAGGGTGTCCTTGGCTCCAAAACTGTTTACGACCGCATTATTAAGCGCCGACACGATGCCCTCTCCTTCGTGGAAACCGACGGCGAAACCGTCCGCAATCCTCAATCCTGACGACCGGACGCCTGCCCCTGCCAGCAAGGGTAACCTAACCGGCGGATGCCACGTGCGGACGATGTCCAACGCCGAACTATCTTGACGTAGAGATAACTCTAGCGGTGCCACCGCGTTTCCCGCGCGTATTTCCGGCGGATGTCGCGGAATCGCGGTGAATTTATTCGGGCCGGCGACCCGCTGCGTCGTCGGTCTCCCGGTCGTCGACGCGGTAGACCGCCCGGACCACCAGCCACGAGATCACCAGGAGCGGCGCGTAGAGCGGAATCCCCATCAGGAGCTTGACGGCGCCGAGCCACTCCACGTTTCCGGAGTAGTAGAGGGGAAGCTGAACGGCCAGGCGCAGGGCGAACAAGCCCGCCCAGCAGAGCGTGAGAATGGTCAGCACCCGACGCCTGGACCGGTTCGACCGCCAGGCGATTCCCTCGCCCATCAGGAATCCGACAGCCAGCCCGATCAGCGGCCAGCCGACGACCGCCGAGATGAAGAGGGCACCGCCGTACAGTCCATTGGTCCAGAATCCGGGCAAAAAGAAGTCTTCGGCGCGGCCGGTGAACAGAGCGAGCACGGCGCTGACGATCAGTGCCACCAGGCCGCCGACGGCAGGCGTCACCGTTTGGCGACTAATCCGGCGCAGAACGATGAAAACGACGCCGATCAGCACCGGCACAACGAGGGACAGCACCAGCGACTGCTCGGGAAAAAGCTGCCGGGTGAAGGTGTAGGTGATCAGGAAGACGAGTCCGGGCAGCAGGGCCTCGACCAGTCCACGGATGCCGCCCATCGCGGCCAGCAGGGCGCGCCCGCTGATCGGATCACCCTCGGCCGCCGGCGTGAAGCCGGCCCGCCGGGCCGCCGCCGCCATGCCGTCGGCGAACGCGGCCGGCACGGGCGAGTCAGGCGCGTTCTCTGCTGCGTCGGGCTCGCGGGCCTCGTCGGGGAGTGGTGCGTCCGTCATCCCGGCGTTCTTCAGGACTGGCCCGGCTCGGCCGCAGTGGCGGGGGTGGCCGGCATCCGCAGCGGAATGAGGTCACGCGGCGGCATCGGGGCGGATCCGCGCACCACGACGATGCTGCGGAACAGGTTTTCGATCTCGGTCGCGGCGTCGGTGTTGATGGCACCCTCGCCGGCAATCACGCCGCGCAGGAACCAGCGCGGGCCGTCGACTCCGATGAAGCGGGCCAGCCTGCTCGTTCCGTCGGATCCGTGACCCGCGGCCACGGGGATCTCGGCCACCAATTCGGGGCCGAACGGGCCTTCGCGCAGGGTCGTCGTTCCGCCCTGCTTGCCGATCTGATCGGCAATCTGGGCGCGGATTTCGTTCCACAGGCCACTTGAGCGGGGCGCGGCGAACGGCTGTACCTGGAGGGTGGAGCCGGCGTAGTCGAGCCCGATCGCCACGACCCGCTTGCTGCCCTCTTCGATCTCCAACCGTAGGTGAAGCCCCTCACGCGGGAGGATCTTGACCCCGCCGAGGTCCACGTAGGGCCGCACCGGGTTGGCTTCGGCTTCGTCGAGGGGACCCTCGGTCGCACGATCGTCCGGCGCCGACTTGGCCGTCTCGTCCGGGTTCTCCTCCGGGTTCGCGGTGTCGCTCACTGGTTGTCTCCTGACGTTGAGGTGCCCGTGCTGATGTTCCGGCTCAGGCCGGTGGACCCGAATCCGCCAACCCCGCGCTGGCTGCCGGGCAGCCGATCCACGGGAATAAACGTGGCCCGACTGACGGGCATGATGATGATCTGGGCGATGCGGTCGCCGATCGCGATCGCATGGGGCGTGGTCTGGTCGGTGTTGAGCAGCGTCACCTTGATCTCGCCGCGATACCCGGCGTCGACGGTGCCCGGCGCGTTCACGATCGTGATGCCGTGCTTGGACGCGAGACCGCTGCGGGGCACAACGAATGCCGCGAAACCGTCGGGCAGGGCGATCGACACGCCCGTGCCGACGAGTGCTCGTTCGCCGGGGGCCAGGACTAGAGCCTGGGAGGAATGAAGGTCCGCTCCCGCGTCACCCGGGTGCGCGTAGCTCGGGAGGATGGACGCGGTAATCAGGACTTCGACGCTTTCTGCCACGTGTCGAGGCTAGTGCAGAAGTCTGATCGAATAGACCCATGCCTGAATATCGCGAAAAACTCTGGGCCTCTCCCGCACCCTATGTGGCGACTGCGCTCATCATTCCTGCCAGCATCCTCGTGTTCGCACCGATTTCGATGCTGGCCGGGGTGCTGCTGGCCGCCGGTCTGTACGCCGCTTGCGTTCTGGCGCTGCTCTTGTCGGCACCGGTGGTGCAGGTGCGGGGCGGTGAGCTCACCGCCGGGCGCGCGAGCATATCGATCGATCTGGTTGGCGAGGTTCAGCCCTTCGACGGAGATGAGGCCGCCCTGGAACGTGGCCAACGGCTCGACGCCCGGGCCTGGCTGCTCATCCGCGGCTGGATTCGGCCCGTCGTGCGAATCCCGATCGTGGATGCGACGGATCCGGCGCCGTATTGGCTGGTGTCGACGCGGCGCCCACAGAAATTGGCCGCCGCGATCAACGGATCGCGACGACCAGCATCACATGATTGAGCGCGTTTAGGAGTCGCACTCCAGGCATACCAGGCCGAGCTTGGTCTCGTGCGACATCTGCGAACGGTGCTTCACCAGGAAGCACTCCACGCAGGTGAACTCGTCCGCCTGCGGAGGCAGAACGACGACATCGAGGTCGAGGTCGGACAGATCAGCGCCGGGAAGATCGAAACCACCGGGGTTGTCCGAGTCGTCGACATCTACGACACCGGACATCTTGTCGGGTACGCGCTCCTTGAGGGCCTCAATCGACTCTGAGTCGTCTTCGGTCTTCCGTGGTGCGTCGTAATCGGTTGCCATACCCATCCATTCAGTTACGCCGAGAAAGGATTTCGGCGGCCATAGTTTCCAACAATCCGGGCGGAATAGCAAACTACACGCCGCGTCATTTGCTCGGCACAGTCATCAACTTGCGGCACGCCCGGCGTATTCCCCGAAGATTCACTCTTTACATGGCAGTCTTAGACGCACTAGTGATGGCGAAAGGGCTTTCAACATGCAGGAATTGAAAGTTATTGGAGTCGAGAGCGGTGCGCTGCTCGCAGCGTCTGAAGAGGGAGACCGATTCAGGATCCCCATCGACGAAGTTCTCCAGTCCCGGCTTCGCCAGGCCCAGGTGGAACCAGCGTCGGGGCCGAAGCTGAGTCCCCGGGAAGTGCAGGCGCACATCCGTGCCGGCATGTCCGCCGAGGATGTCGCCGCGGTCACGGGTGCGTCCATCGATTTTGTGCGCCGCTTCGAGGGCCCGGTCGTCGCCGAACGCGACTACATGGTCTCCTGCGCGCTGAGCGTGCCGGTGCACACCGCCATCGACCTCGACCCGATCGAGGGCGGCGCCAACTTCGGCACCGTCATCCGTGAGCGTCTGGCCTCGCTCGGCGCCACGAACGAGCGCTGGGCCAGCTGGAAGGAACCCGGCGCCGGCTGGATCGTCAAACTGGCCTTCACCGCCGATGACATCGACCACGACGCCCGGTGGGGCTTCGAACCCAAGAAGAACTCGCTCTCTCCGGTCGGTAGTGAAGCCATCGCCTTGTCGCAGCAGGGTGAACTGAAGGGTGCCCTGATCCCGCGGCTGCGGGCCGTCGGCGCCGAGACCAGCCTCGCCGATGTGTCCCGCTTCGACAGCGGCGCCTTCACATTCAAGGAATCACTGTCCGAGGAGACGTTGCACGATACGGCGCCGCTTCTGGACCCGGTGCCGTATTCCCGGTCGGCCGGCACGACGGATGCCGTGTCCCGTGCAGCCATCAAGCGCGCCGACGAACCGCCGCAGAGCCTGAGCGAGACGGCCGACCTGCTGGCGTCACTGCGCCGCCGCCGCGGGGAGCGCGAAGCCGCCGCTTTCGAAAGCAACCAGGTCGAGAGCCACTCCAGCCACAGCAACCCCGCCAGCACCAGCCCGGCCACGGGCATCCGTTTGGTGGACCAGCCGGTCGAGGCCGCCGCGGAACCCCACGTCGCTCCCTCGGCTCTCGCCGCCCCGCCGACCGAGGCCCCCCGCAACGCCTGGTCTGCCCAGGCCGCCGGGGGTCAGTCACCGGCCGCGACTCCGCGAGCGTCGAGTCATGGCAAGCGCGGGCGGGCCTCGATGCCCAGCTGGGACGAAATCGTGTTCGGTGCCCGCACCGACGACGACCTGCCCTAGCACGCAGGGTTTCACCGGCACCGGTCCGACGAGCCTGTGCATACGACTCGCCCACGCATTCGACTACCCTAGGCAAGTGAGACTCAACACCCGGCTGCGATCCACAAGCCGGATTCCTCTGCTCCAGGCAGTGAAGACATCCGTGGCCGTCGCCCTCGGCTGGATCCTGTCGCAACTGCTACTGGACACGGAGCAGCTGCCCGTCTTCGCCGCGATCGCCGCCCTGCTGGTGGTGCAGCCGAACATCAACCAGACCCTCGGTCGCGCGGTCGAACGCAGCCTGGGTGTTATCGGCGGGGTCATCATCGCCTACGGCGTCGGTGTCGCATTCGGCCAGTCCAGCTGGGTCGTTCTCACGGCCATCGTGTTCTGCATCATGCTGGCGTGGGCGCTTCGGCTGGCCCCCAGCTCGGCGAGCCAAATTCCGATCAGCGCCATGCTCCTACTCACAATCGGCACGGCTACGGCTGAATACGCGCGGGATCGCATCGTCGAAACCATCATCGGGGCGGCGGCCGCACTCCTCGTCAACGCCCTGATCGTGCCTCCAGTGCTTCTTCGTCCGGCGCACGCGGCTGTGATCCGACTTGCCTACGAGATCGCGGACACCCTCGACCGGATCGTCGACGCCCTGCGATTTCCGCAGAAGGCCAGCCAGATCGAAGAGATGATGATCAAGGTGCGTCTGCTGCGCCCCATGCTCGCCAAGGCGGATCAGGCGCTCAAGCAGGCCGAGGAGAGTCTCACGCTCAACCCGCGGCACGCGGTGAACCGACGTCTCCTCGACATCGACGAGGAGCTCTTCGCCCGACTGACCTCGCTCGTCGCACGCGCGATCGGCATGACCCGGTCCCTGCGCGACCACTACGACCATTCCCTGCACCTCGAGCCCACGGTGCTCGCGATCACTGTCGAGCTGAGCCGTGCCGCCCATGACCTGAGGCTCCTCGCCGAACAGGTGGACCACCCCGGCGTCCAGCAGGTCAGCCTGCCGCAGAGACCACCCACCCTGACCGCCCCCCTAATCATTGCGACGCCTCATCCGCAGCACTGGATCCTGATCGGATCCCTGATGGAGGACCTACGCCGGGTGCGTGAGGAGATCAAGGGCGAATAGCCGATGATTTCCGAGGTGCACAATATGTCCGTCGGATCGAAAGGGAGCGCGCGCGTTTTTGACCCCGAACGCCTGCGCTCGGCCCGAGCAGCGTGGTCTCTCATTCACGACCAATACCCCGGGGCGTAGAGGATCGGACGGCCGCGTCGGTACTTTAACCAAAGGTCAACACGAGAGGGACCTCACTCCCGTGGGGTCCCTCTCGTGTTCTTGTCCACCCTGCGCAGACCTCTGCGCGGGGACGACTACGCCTGGTTGAGCGCGGCCTGAAGTTCGATGGTGATGATGACCTTTTCGCCGAGCAGCATTCCGCCGGTCTCGAGGGCCGCGTTATAGTTGAGGCCGAAGTCGGCGCGGGTGACCTCGGTCTTCGCCGTGGCGCCGGCCTTGTAGTTGCCGGACGGGTCGGTGCCGAAGCCGCCGAACTCGAAGTCGAAGGTTACGGGCTTGGTGACGCCCTTGATGGTGAGGTTGCCGTCGACGAGGAAGTCGTCCTTGACCTGACGCACGCCGGTAGAGACGAAGTTGATGGTCGGGTAGGTCTCGGCGTCGAAGAAATCGCCGGTGCGCAGGTGGCCGTCGCGGTCCGCCTGGTTGGTGTTGATCGTCACGACCTGGGCCGTGGCCGTGACGGAGGAGTCGAGCGGGTTCTCGCCGGTGACGAAGGTCGCGTCGAACTTCTCGAACGTGCCCTTGACCTTGCTGATCATGAGGTGGCGGATGCTGAAACCGACCTCACTGTGGGTCGGGTCGATGGTCCAGGTTCCGGCCTTGTAGCCGGGTATGCTCGCTGCGGTGGTCTGAGTCATGGGTTCTCCTCAATTCGCGGAACGGTGGATTCTCGTCCTCATCTTTATGCAAGCGCATAGGAAAGTGAAATATTCCGAATCGGGGAGAGTTCTTTTCGACAGTGGTCCGGCCACTCCCGCCGGAATCCCTTGACTGCCTCCGGGGCCGAGGGTACCGTCGGTCGCTCAGGGGGCTGGTGCATGGGTGGAACGGAGGGCTGAAATGCGCTCACGGTTCTTGCTCCCCCCGGGTCTGCTGATCGCCCTGCTCGCCGGATGCGCGTCCCCGGCCCCTTCGTCTCCCTCCTCTGCTTCGGCGCCGGCAACCGAGAGCGTGGTAATGCGCCCCATCACCGAGGGCGGTCTGCCTGCCGCGGGCTTCACCGTCACCGAGGAGACGACCGTCACGCTCGAGTGTGGCAGCGCGTCGTTCGATGAACGGCCGTCCGCGGTCGCCGTCGACGACAACATCCACGCCTGCACACCGTCGAGCGCGTTCGCCGTAGCGTGCTGGCAGGATGCGGCGCCCGGCTTTGTGGCCTGCTACCGCGACCCGTGGACCACGGCGGTGGTGCGCCTGCCGAGCACCGGGAGCCTGCCGGCGGCCACCGCGCCCGAGCAGGCGCGACCGCTCGGGCTGTTGCTCAGCGACGGGGACCGCTGCCTGATTCGCAGCGGTGGCGTTTGGAACGACCTGACCGAGCACCCCGCCTGGTACGGCACCTACTCGTGCACGGAAGATGGGGCGGTCTGGGCGGAGAGCGCAGACGGCATCGATCGGTCAGGTCCCCGGTGGACGGTGCGCGTCGCGCCCATTTCGGGGGGAGATCCGCTCACCACCCGCGAGGTCGTCACGGCGTACTTCGTCGGCACGGCAGAGGGCTAGCGGACTGAGAGCTGACCGGGCGCCCGGCGTACTGGGTCATGACTTTGGTGACACCCAGCTGAGGACACTCCGGTGCCTCCGACGAAGACGAGAATGCGTGATTAGAGTGTGCCGGCATCCATGAGTTCCTACTCGGTGCGGTTCGCTGCACAATCAGGATTCGGGGTTCACTCCTGGGATGCGCTGAGGGCGGCCCGGCCGCGCAGCACCAGGAGCTTGTAGGCAGCATCATCGATCTGCTCCGGCGTGAGCCGCCCGGTATCGACCGCTTCGACGATTCTGCCGATCAGAACTGTGACATCGGTGCCGTACCGTGCGGGATTCGCCGGCAGAACGTAGAGCAGCATGGTGTTGCCCGCTGCCAGGGCGGCGATCCCGTTCTCGGCCGGATCGGCGTACTCCGGCAGGCCGGAGTCCTGGAGCATCAGCAGATCGTCGGTAATCGTGACGCCGTCGAAACCGAGTTCGGTGCGGAGGATCTCGTGCCAGGCCGGCGACAGGCTCGCCGGACGCGGATCGACGCTCGGGTCGGCCAGGTGGCCGAACATGATCAGCTCCGCGCCAGCCTCGATTCCGGACTGAAACGGAGGCGCCTCACGGGTCAGTCAGTCCTGATAGCCGAGCGGAGTCGACGGGATGCTTCGCTGCGAGTCCCCCGGCGCCGCCCCGCGACCGGGGAAGTGCTTGAGCGTGCTCAGAACCCGCCTACGCTCACCGGTGACCGCCGCAGCCACCCGGGCGGATGCCGACGCCGGGTCGGTGCCGAGCACCCGGCCGGCCAGGAACGAGCTCGGGTCGGCCGTGAGGTCGGCGACGATGCCGAAGTTGACACTCACGCCGACGGACTGGAGCAGGGTCGACCAACTGCGGAAGGCATCCTCTGTGGCCGGTGCGGGAGCGTCTGCAGCTGGGCAGCCCGGGGCGCCAGGTCGGCGGGCAGCCGGGAGACCTCGCCGCCCTCCTGGTCGATGCCGATCAGCAGCGGGAGTTCCGGGTCGGGACTGAGGGCATCCGTCATTGCCCGCATTTCTTCCGGGGAGACCGGCACGTTGTCACCCATCAGGATGAGTCCACCGAGGCCGTTCGCCCCGGCGAAGGTGCGCAGCTCGGCCGCATCTGTTCCCGGCTGGTGCAGCATCAGTAGGCTCGCGACCTTCTCGGTCAGGGACATGGCGGCCAGGCGGCGAGTGGCGTCTTCGGCAACAGGGTCGGCCGACCAGCCGGGCCCGAGCGGGGCGGCGGTGCCGCTTTTCGCGTCCGTTCCGCGCGCCGCGGTGCAGCCGGAGAGGGTGAGGGCCAGCAGGGCCATGGCGGCGAGCGCCGCCAGGCGGGGGGCTGGGGCCGGGTGTCGTCGGCCGGAGATCACCGGTCCAGGCTAACCTGCCGGCAGCTACCGCGGCGAAGCGCCCATCCGCTTCACCGCCGGCGGCGTTAGAATCGGTCTTCGAGCGGGGAGGCGCGCATGCAGATGAGGGACATGGCCGGCGAGGCCGTGCTGATCGCCGCCGGCGGGCGGTCCATCCTCCTGCAGATCGCCGACCCGGCGATCGGCCACGGAATTGCGCACCACAGCGACTTCGCCTCCCGACCGCTCGATCGGCTGCGCGGCACCCTGACCTACGTGTACGCGGTCGTGTTCGGAACGCCGGAGGAGGCTGCCCGGGCACGACGCCGGGTCGATCACGCCCACGCCCCGGTGTCGGGCTTGGCCACCGAGGCTCGTCCGGCTTACACCGCCTTCACCCCGGAGCTGCAGCTCTGGGTGGCGGCGACCCTGTATGACTCCGCCATGACCATGCGGGAGCTGGTCTACGGCCCGCTCGACGGAGCCACGGCGGACGCGCTTTACCGGGAGTACGCCGTGCTGGGCACGGCGTTGCAGATGCCCGCGGAGCTGTGGCCGCCCAACCGGGCCGCCTTCGCCGCCTACTGGGACCGACGCGTCGGCGAGTTGCAGACGGATGCCGCCACGCGCGCCGTGGCACGCCAGCTGCTGCATCCCCGCACCGGGCCGCTCTGGCTGCGGCTGATGATGCCACTGGGCCGGTTCGTGACCGTCGGGCTGCTCCCCTGCTCGGTGCGGGAACTGTTCGGCCTGCCCTGGACCGCGGGGGCGCAGCGCCGCTTCGACCGGCTGATCCGGCTGACCATACGTGTCTATCCCCGGCTTCCGCGCCGGCTGCGCCATTGGCCCAAGAACCACTACCTGCGCGCGATGCGGTAGTCGCCTGCGCTGGCGGTAGTCTGAGGGTTTCCCCAGCCTGAGGATTCCAATGACGCAGCACTCGGCCCCCGCCGCCCCGGGCACGCCCGACGGTCTCGACGCGATCGACCGGCAGATCGTGGCCGAACTCAGCCGCGACGGCCGCCTGTCGATGCGCCAGCTGGCCGTGCTCGTGCACATTTCCCGCACCACCGCGCACACCCGGATGCAGAATCTCGTGCGTCACGGTGTGGTCACTGGATTCGGAGCACAGATCGACCGCCGGGCGCTCGGGCTCAGGGTCTCCGCCCTCGTGATCGTCAAGATCGGCGATGTCTCTTGGGCCGAGATGGCCCGGCGCCTGAGTGAACTGCCCTTCGTCGAAAAAGCTCAGGCCGTGAGCGGCGACATCGACATCATCCTCACCGTCAGCGCTCCGGACCACGAGCAGCTGAGCCAAGCCATCCTGCGCGATATCCACAGCATGCCCGGCGTGATCTCCACCCGGTCCCACCTCATCCTCGAGGAAATCACCGGCCTGCCCCCGGCCCGTGCCGCGGACAGCTGGCACTGAATGGTCGTTTTCCGCGGACGAATGGCCTGGCGCGACGCCGCTTCGGACCAATCGTTCGCATCCGTCGCCGGGGCATCGTCGACGGCGCGGAGATGCCCCACCATTGCGACATGAGCCTCAATGTCGAGAGCCTGGTTGAGAGCCCCCTCACCGCGCCGCGTCCCCTCCGCCTGATCGATGACACCGGTCGCGCCGCGCCACTCGATGAGGCCTTCGGGTTTACCCTGCCGGACCCGACCACACTGCTCAATCTCTACCGGCGCATGGTCGTCGCCCGCCGGTTCGACGTGCAGGTCACCGCGCTGACCCGGCAGGGACGCCTGGCAACGTACCCGTCAGCTCTCGGCCAGGAGGCCTGCGAGATCGCCGCGGTCGCCGCCCTCGGCGCCGAGGACTGGCTCTTCCCCACCTACCGGGACAGCATCGCCCTACTGACCCGCGGCGTGCCGCCCGAGCACATCCTGGCCTCGTTCCGCGGGGACTGGCACAGCGGCTACGACCAGAACGCCCACCGGATCGCCCCGCAGGCCACCCCTCTGGCTACCCAGGCGCTGCACGCCGTGGGGCTCGCGACCGCGTCCAAGCTCAAACGGGAGCGCACCGTCGCACTGACCCTGCTCGGCGACGGCGCCACCAGCGAGGGCGACGCCCACGAGGCGTTCAACTTTGCTGCCGTCTGGCAGGCCCCGGTCGTCTTCGTGGTGCAGAACAACCAGTACGCGATCAGCGTGCCGCTGGACAAGCAGATGCGCTGCCGCACCATCGCCGACAAGGCCATCGGCTACGGGATGCCCGGCTACTTCGTGGACGGCAACGACGTCGCCGCAATGTACGCGGTCACCTCGTCGGCAATGGAGAACGCCCGCGCCGGCCACGGCCCGACCCTGATCGAGGGTCTGACCTATCGGATGGAGGCACACACGAACTCCGACGACCCGAGCCGCTACCGCGATCCCGGGGATCTGGAGATCTGGCGACGCCGCGACCCGATCACCCGCCTGGACACCTACCTGTGCGAGATCGGTGCGCTGAGCGACGCGGAGCGTGCGGACATCCGTGCCGAGGCCGAGGATCTGGCGGCGGACACCCGCGAATGCATGACCCGGTCCGCCCCAGTGGATCCGCTGGAGCTGTTCGACCACGTCTACGCGACCCCGCGCGCCGCCCTGGCGGAACAACGAGCCTTCCTCGCAGCTGAGCTCGACGAGCACGCAGAGAACGCAGAGCACGCAGAGCACGCCGAGCACGCCGTCGCAGCATCCGTCGCCGCCCACTCAGGAGTCAACTCATGACGCTCCCCGACACCGCACCGACGCCCCTGCGCGCACCGGTCACTCTCACCATGGCGGCGGCGCTGAACGCCGCGATCCAGGACGCGATGCGCGACGATCCGACGGTCGTCCTGTTCGGTGAGGATGTCGGCCCGCTCGGCGGCGTCTTCCGTGTGACCGACGGGCTGTACGCCGAATTCGGGGAGAGCCGCGTGAGCGACTCGCCGCTGGCCGAATCGGGGATTGTGGGCACCGCGATCGGCATGGCCATGTACGGCCTGCGCCCGGTGGTCGAGATGCAGTTCGACGCGTTCAGCTACCCTGCGTTCGAGCAGATCGTTTCGCACGTGGCCAAGATGCGCAACCGCACCCGTGGGCGCATCCAGCTGCCCCTTGTGATCCGGATCCCCTACGCCGGCGACATCGGGGGTGTGGAACACCACTCCGATTCCTCCGAGGCCTACTGGACGGCCACGCCCGGCCTTACGGTGGTCTCGCCATCGAATCCGGCGGATGCCTATTCAATGCTCCGCGAGGCCATTGCTTGTGACGACCCGGTCATTTTCCTCGAACCCAAGAGCCGGTACTGGGCCAAAGCCGAGCTCAGCCTGCCTGTGCGCACCGCGCCGATGACCACTGCGGTCGTGCTGCGGGAGGGCACCGATGTCACGCTGATCGCCTACGGTCCGACCGTGAAAACGGCCCTCGCGACAGCCGAGCTGGCCGTCGCCGAGGGGCTCTCGATCGAGGTGATCGACCTGCGCAGCCTCTCCCCGTTCGACGACGAGACGGTGGGCGCCTCCCTGCGGAAGACCTCCCGCGCCGCTGTGCTGCACGAGGCGGCGCAGTTCGGCGGCTACGGGGCCGAGGTCGCCGCCCGGCTGACCGAGCGCAACTTCTTCCACCTGGCAGCGCCGATCCTGCGGATCACGGGTTTCGATATCCCCTATCCCTCCCCCAAGCTCGAGCAATACTTTCTGCCCACTCCCGACCGCATCCTGACCGCCCTCGGAACCTGGGAGTGGAACTGATGGGTCAGAATTTCATCCTGCCCGACCTCGGCGAAGGACTCACCGAAGCCGAAATCGTCTCCTGGCTGGTCGCCGTGGGCGACACCATCACCATCGACCAGCCCGTGGTGGAGGTCGAATCGGCCAAGTCCATCGTGGAGTTGCCGTCGCCGTTCGGCGGTGTGGTCGAGGCCCTGAACGGGGTCGCCGGCCAGATCATTCACGCCGGGCAGGTGCTGCTGACAGTGACGGATGCCGCCGAGGTTGACACCGCACGGCCGACCGCTCGGACTGCTGTTACGCCCGCAGCGATGGCAGCCGGGGTTCCGGTCGCGGAGGTCGACGGGTCGGCATCCGGTGCCGTGCTCATCGGCTACGGCACGAGGGAGAACACGCGTCCCGTGCGGCGCCCTGCCACTGCGCGCTTCGGCGTGCGACCCGGCTCAGCGGCTCCGGTCGTCGCGGCAATCGTCGAACCGGTCTCCGAGGTGACTCCGGCCACCCCGATATCGGCTCCGGCCTCTCCGTCTTACCCGGCCGGCCGCTCCCCCGTGGTCTCACCGCTGGTGCGGCGTCTGGCCCGCGAAAACGGCCTCGACGCGACCCTGCTAATCGGCAGCGGGAGCAACGCGCTTGTGCTGCGCCGGGACGTGGAATCGGCAATCCAAGAACGGGCCGCAGCGGTTGAGTCCACACCGGTGGTCGAGCCCGCGGCACTGGCCCAACCTGCACCCGTGGCGGAGCCGGTCGGAACCCGGGCCGCACCCACCGACGACATCCGAATCCCGATCACCGGCCTACGCAGGGTGGTGTCGGAGCGGATGACCACCTCGCGCCGGGAAATCCCCGAGGCAACCGTCTGGCTCGATGTGGACGCCACCGAGGTCTTCGCCGCGCGGGACCGTCTCTTCGACGCCACAGGCGAACGCTTCAGCGTGACCGCGCTGATCGCCCGGTTCACGGTCGCCGGACTGCGCCGGTTTCCGCTGTTGAACTCCTCAGTCGACACGGCCAGCCAGGAGATCCTCCAACGCGGTGCCATCAACCTCGGGCTTGCCGCTCAGACCCCGCGGGGGCTGATGGTGCCGGTCGTGCACGACGCCCACTCACTGACCACCCGCGAACTCCGGGATGCGATCGCCGGTATCGTGACCCAGGCAACGGATGGCTCGTTTCCCCCATCTCGACTCAGCGGCGGCACCTTCACCCTGAACAACTTCGGTGCTCTGGGTGTCGACGGGTCAGCCGCGATCATCAACCACCCCGAGGCCGCCATTCTGGGCATCGGACGGATGATCGAGCGCCCCTGGGTGGTCAATCACGCCCTCGCGGTGCGCACTGTGGTCGAGCTGTCGCTGGTCTTCGACCACCGGGTCTGTGACGGAGGCACCGCCGCCGGTTTCCTCACCTACGTCGCACGCTGCATCGAGAACCCTGTGAGCATGCTCGCCGACCTCTGACCGAGCCGCAAACGGCCTCGACCCTGCTGTGGTGCCGCCTGGGGTCGAGGCGTGCGCCAGGTCGTCTACGACACGCCAGGACATCTCGTGGCAGGGGTTTCCTGCCGCTGGGGTTTGTTGCGGTCGACGCCCTCAAGTGCGAATCCTCACCGGGCGGGCTATCCGGGCGGGTTATCCGGGCGCTCCGCCCGGATGCGTTTGCTTCTGGTCCCGAATTCCAAGCCCGAGTGCGCTCAAGGTCCGGCTTGCGGGCAGCCTGGCGGGCCGTGCCGTTCGCAG
Source organism: Cryobacterium sp. M23 (assembly GCF_002929655.1). Taxonomy (NCBI): domain Bacteria; kingdom Bacillati; phylum Actinomycetota; class Actinomycetes; order Micrococcales; family Microbacteriaceae; genus Cryobacterium; species Cryobacterium sp. M23. Next base: position 16,886 of record NZ_PJJV01000054.1, on the reverse strand, counting down.
GCGAGCGCGCTCGACTGCGCGCAGTTCAGCGCGACACGATTATCGAGCAAGTCTCTCGATATAACTCCGAGGCTGTGATCTGTATCGGAGTGCCATTCGGACACACCAGACCCAGTTGATCGTCCCGCACGGCAATACGATCCGGCTCGATGGCAGAGCCCGCACAGTCAGCGCCGACAACACCTGAAGTCAGCGCGGCAAGCATGACAAGGTATGCCAGCGCTGCGACTATTCGACTGTTAGAACCACCCCGACGGCCCTCCAGTGAATACCGAATCTGCCGGCGCGACGCGAGGTCGGACTGGTGGAGCTAGGAGCGTGGTTCTTACGCGAGCAGAAGGTCACGCAGGCCCAGACCGTTCATGGTGCGTTGGTTCGACCGGCGCCAGCACTTAACCCGACGCCGATAGAACTGTAGCCGTTGCGCATTCGAAACCGAACCAGCTTGTGCACTGGAACACGCGTGGAGCCGATAATGCGGTCAATCTCATTTCGACGGGACTTTCTCGGCGGAACACACTTTGTAGAAATGGACTTCCATGATCGTCAAAAATTCCGCTTTGGTTCTCGTTACCCTCGTCGGCCTCGCTACCGTCACCGGCGCGGCCGCACCATCACAGGCCGACATCGTGCTCGGCGAACCGCAGGATGCCGCCCACGCGCACAATGACTATGAGCATGAGCGTCCGTTATTTGATGCCCTCGAGCACGGATTCACCAGTGTGGAAGCCGATGTTTGGCTCGTAGATGGCGAGCTTCTCGTCGCTCACGATCTCGAGGATGTCCAGGCGGGGGTTACTCTCGAAAGCCTCTACCTGGATCCGCTCGACCGCCTCGTGGACGGCCGTGCTGGCAGTGTCTACTCTGGCTGGGATGGCAGCTTCCAACTTCTGATCGACATAAAGAGTGACGGCGAGAGTACCTACGCTGCGATCGAGGAAGACCTGGCTGAGCATCGCTCGATCATGACCAAGTACACGAACGGCAAAACCAAATCCGGACCGGTTGTCGCCGTGGTCAGCGGCAACCGCCCTCTAAAAACCATGCAAAATCTTGACTCACGGTTGGCTTTCTATGACGGCCGCTCCGGCGACCTGACATCTGGAATACCAGCCGATCTCATGCCGCTGGTCAGTGAGAATTGGAACAAGCTATTCGTGTGGCAGGGCGTCGGTCCGATGCCGGAAAGCGAAAAGGTCAAGCTGCGCGAATACGTGCAGTCGGCGCACTCCCAGGGCTACCGCGTCCGTTTCTGGGGAACCCTCGATGTTCCGGGCGAAGCCCGCGAAGCGATCTGGACTGAGCTGCACGAGGCCGGCGTTGACCACATAAATACGGATGACCTCGCCGCGCTGGAGGAGTTCCTGGGGAGCCGGAGCTAGCGGAAATCGCCATCCACTCGCCCGGACCTGAAAGAAGTACTGTGTACACAGTTGAAATCGATCGGTGTCCCCAGTTCGCGAACGAATTCCGCCGTTAACGGCACTGGCCTCCACGGCAAAATCTCCCAACGGGCTGCTGGGAGATTCATGCGGAGACCGTTTCCAAAGGCCACTCCCCCGAGACGTCGGAACGGTCCTTGTTGCCCGAAGTCGGGCAAGGCCTGTAGCTTTCGGAAATGACGTCCGACCGTGTAAGGCCGACAGGGAACCGCCGCCTACCCTCCTGGGCCGCGGGGTCGATGGGCGCCTACCTAGTGTCAGTCGCCGGGCTCATTGCGGCAGTGTCCGTGGTGCGCGCCTTCGAACTGGGNGGGCGGCGGGACGGCCGCACCCGAAGCGATGGTTCTGCTCATCGTGGTTCTGACGTTGCCGTTATCTACTGCTTACTATGTCGTCGGTTCACTGGGTTCATCGCAAATGTCCGGGCCAGCAGAATTCGCCGTCGAAGCATTGACCATGAGCGCGGCGTTGTACTACCTGGGATTCTTCCTCTTGGCTGCGATCAACGCTGCCATCTTCAGATGGATAGTGATCAGCACACGCCGACGGCGGGCAGAAGCTCAGTCTGATTCCTGACGGTCGACCGACGCGCTAAGGCCCGTGGATCCAGCGCGAAGCAGTGGCCTGGCGAGGACAAGCCCGCAAACCAGGCCAGCGAGGGCAACAGGGAAAGCCACCAAGGCGCTGAGGTGCGGGAGCAGAGAACCTCCAAAAAACAAGGTGAGGCCGCCGACAAGGACAGCCGGGGCTGCGACGAGGGCGCAGGACCAGATGGGGGCGTGCATCGACCGAGCCCAGACCGCGGCAGCGAAAAGGGCGACCGAACCCACGAGAATGAGAATCTTCCCCACACGATCGCGTTCAAGAGCCCCACCGGTTGGCTCAAAATAAAACGCATTATCGAGACCTGTCCCCAACAGGACCAGCCCGACGAGGATGAGCGCGGACCATGCGACCAGGGCGGCAACCCAGAGTGAGAGGCGGACCCAACTGGCTGTCATCGCTCCACTCATTTCTGTTGCAGTCATGTGCGGAACGTGAAATGCGCTTTTTTGAAAGCCGCAGGTCGTCGAGTGTCACCTCGTCAGGTTCCCGCCCAACTGGACGCGTCGACCGCGTGAGGCCCGACCCTACTGTTCAGAATCGCTATCCGCACCGCCCCATTCGGGGAAGAAGCCTCGGCGTTGACCGACGCTTTGGTCTGACGATCGCGTGCAGAAGTGTCGCCCATGGGACGAATCTGACACCGGGCACCTGCTTCGCGCCTTCGGTGCCAACGATGACCTCGCAACCCAGGTCGGCGACACCGACCTGTCAACGCTCGAGCGCTGCCAGGAATTCATCGCACTTCAGCTCGCCCCATCCAGCCCGTCCGTGCGCAACTTCGCAATCAGCGTCGACGGCAAGGCTGTCGGCAACGTGGGCATCGGAAACATGGAGCATCGACACGACACCGGTAGGGTCTACTACTGGGTGTCCGCCGAGGCCCGAGGCCAAGGCCTCGCCTCACGCTCCCTCGCCTCGGCTACCGCTGGGCATTTGAAAGGCGCGACTTGCTCCGGCTCGAGCTCAAGCACAGGGTCAACAACCCGGCGTCCTGCATCGTCGCACTGAAAGTGGGATTCAATATCGCAATCTCCCAGCGGGCTGCTGGAAGGTTGATGCGGAGACCGTTCTGCTATCGGCGTCTCTTTGCTCGGGCGGCGAACTCGTCAAGGACTTGAACGACGTCCTTGGCTAGCCAAATTCGATTTCGTCGTCCGTCTGTGATTTGGGTCAAAATGTTGGCGTCAACAAGGCGATCGATAGCGACCTGGGCATTGACGCTCGAAATACCGAGCTGAGCTGCGGCTGCGGCTGCGCCGATCACGGGTTGCCGAAGCAGAATACCCACGAGCCGGTGTACCGCTGAATCTCGTCTCGCGCTGATGCGCCCGCGCCACTCCACCTGCACGCTTTCCAGGTCAGCCACAAGGATTCGACCATTGTGCACCGCCGCGAACGACGCCTCCGCGATGGAACGGATGATCGGGGCGACATCCCCGGACCGGTACGCGCTCAGGGCATCGAAATATCGACCGGTGTCGTGAAGCAGCCCCGCGGAGACCGGAACAGCAACGTTTTGAGTGAGCCCTCCAGAACGCAGCATCGCCTGGATGAGTGCGCGACCGACCCTTCCATTTCCGTCGGGGAACGGATGGATTGTTTCAAATTGCGCATGAGCGATCGCGGTCTGGGCAAGCACGGGAAGATCAACTCGATTGGCGAAGGCAACAAGGTCGTCCATGAGCGCGGGGACGCGGTCCTGATGGGGCGGGACAAACTGTGCGGTGTGCGGCCCAAAACTCCCGCCACCGATCCAGACCTGCTGGTCACGCCAGTGACCGACGATGTCAGGATTGCTTTGCTCAAGGAGAGCGCGATGCATCTCCAGGATGGCGTTGCCGTCGATCGACTCAGACAGGGCAAGTGCCGCTTGCATCGCTCGGACGTTGCCGACGATGAGCTGCGCATTCTTCGAGGCGTGCTCACCGAGCTCCGCCAAGGCGATCTGCCGAGCGCCGCTCGTGAAGTTCTCAATTTCGGAGCTGGAGGCACTCTCGGTTCGAAGGAGAATGGACGCAAATGGTGCAGCGATTTGCCCCACTTCTGCATCGAAGCGGGCAAGCTCGCTGGCTGCCTCTTCAGTCAGCGCATGCATCTCGCTGTCGAACGGTATGTCGAGATCAGAGATCAACGCGGGCACCGACGCCAAGTACGGACCTGACGCCAGACGCTTCTGGGTTCGTAGGCCATACTCGTCCTGGACGCTTCGCCACGGCCGTTCTTCACAGCCGATCAACGGCCAGACCGACTTCTTCTCAAACATGGACATGTATCAAGTATACCAATGCTTATTAGCATATCCATAGTTACGGATTCACTCTATTCTGACTTATTCCACTCGACTGCTCCGAAACCTTGCGAAACGCACTTTCCGAAGCCAAAGAGAAGTCAGTGAAGTGCAGCGCTAGCTGGCGGTGAATTCGCATCGCTCAATGGCGTGAATGAACGGGTGAGCACATAGGGGTTCTCGATCCGATCAACAGATCATTCTGACTGGCGTGAAATTCGTGACCTGTGCTCGGAGATGATTCGCGAGACGCCGACCGGTTGACTCTCCCTGTGCACGAGAACGCGCGCGCGCGACGGGCGTCCGAAAGTCGGGGCTTCGCGGCCACCGGGTACCGTGTCCCATACAACCTCGACACCAGCAGGAGCGAACTGAAAATGGTCAAGAAGCTCTAACGCTCAATTGCCACCTTTTCGGTGGTACTGGCGACGTTGGCCGGGCTCGCTCACGTCCAGGGTTCCGCTTGCAGCCTTTAGGTTTGTGGGATGGATGAAGAGGTTCTGGCCGGGGGAAACTCGAGCATTGTCGTGCGGGTAGGCGACACCGTTCACCGCCCCGCCGGTCCTTGGACTCCCGCGGTCCATCAACTTCTGAGCACACTCCGCGCGGCGGGAGTGACGGAAGTACCTGAGCCCTTGGGCCTGGACGAGCAGGGCCGCGAAGTGCTCTCTTAACTTCCGGGAATCGTCGGCCACCACCCAATGCCCGGCTGGATCTGGTCGCCCAAGATCCTGCACGAGGCCGGGTCCTTGCTCCGAAGGGTGCATGACGCCAGCGCGCCCCTCGCGCACTCGGCCGCCATATGGCAGCTGCCTGCGCATCAGCCAATCGAGGTGGTGTGCCTGAACGACATCGCACCGTACAACATGGTCTTCCAAGACGGGCACATCACGGGTCTGATCGACGTCGATATGGCCTCCCCCGGGCCTCGGATTTGGGACCTCGCGTACCTCGCATATCGGCTCGTCCCGCTCGGCGGGTACGCAGACCATGACGCTCCGGACTGGGATGCTCGCCTCGGCCGGCTCGATGCGCTCATCCGTGCGTACGGCTCTGAGTTCGATCAGGCTGCTGTGCTCCGTGCGGCAGCGCACCGGATGGAGGATCTTGCCGTTTTCAAGGATCAACGTGCCGCCGACACAAGTCGCAATGATTTCGTGGAGCATGCCGCACTATACCGACGTGATCGCGACCGACTTTTTGATATGATCGCAAGCCTGCAGGCCTCATGAACGCGGATATCCAGGTAGTCCAAGTCAACGATCCACGCCTGCAGCATCTAACCGCGGCGGGGTACGTTGTTGTCGGCGAATCGTGGGGTGCCCGCCTGCGCCTGAGCGATCCAGCCATCCTGATAGTACTGAAAGCGGCCGTCGTCGCGGCAACGGACCAAGGATTCCTGATCGAGGAACTCGATGCCAGCTGGGCGCCTCAGGTCACAGCACTCGAAGCCGTGAACCACGCCGACTACCCGTACACGCCAGCGACATCCGTGCCGCGCCGCAACGAGTCCGACGTACTCGAACTATGGGAATCCGGGCGCCGCTTTTTTGGCGCCATCAATGACGGGCAACTCGTTGCCATCAGCGTCATCAGCCTGATGGCTGCGCGCGCAGAAACCGAATTCACGTCCGTCCACCGTTCCTACCGCCGCAGAGGGCTCGCCGTTGCCGTCAAGGCCGCATCGATCACGGCGTTGGCCGACGAAGGCGTCAGGATCTTCGGCACGGGTGGCGCTCAAATCAACGCCGGCAGCATCCGCATGAATGAACATCTCGGCTATGCCATCGAAGAACGCTGGCTCAGCCTCACGATGCCGTGAAAGCACAAGAACACCCGCCCGGAAGAGGTTTCCGAATGCCACTCTTCCGGGACTTCGGAATCTCGGCAAATTGGTGCCGAGCCTGGGTCCATAGGCGTCCGACGAACGAGTCTGTCGTCAGGGCAGTTCACCTTGAAGTCACAACGCGGAAAGCGTCAGGTAGCCAGGCCTCGAAGTACGGGCGCCTGCTCGGTTGCCAGAAGTTCTGTGCAGGTCGAAGGAACCAAAAGGTGCCACCGTCGGCGCGGCCGCGCGAGCCGCCCAATATGCCACTTCGATAGTGAACTTCACCGCAGGTACTAAATGGAGCGCTGGCCGATAGCCGCGGCGGGTTCCAGGAGTCACTGGTCATCCACTCAGGGCACTTGGAGGCGCCTGGTAAATCCATTCCGCGCGACCGTTCTTGCGCGTACCATTCGATGCATCGCTAGACCGTGACCGGCGTGCCATGCTTGCCCGCGCGGAGCTATCCCAAAAGAGTGCACCATGCGTGCAACCAGCGACAACAACAGGCGTCCCGCATCGGAGAAAAACGGCGGTTGGGAACATAAATCGGTCAGCATTGCGCTCAGGTGGGATAGCGGTTATCGTCGCCGGGCGGTCAGGCATCGCGATGTTTACCCTTGAGCTGATGGGACCGGTTCTCGGTTTCGATGACACCGACAATCCCGCAGTGAGCCTCCATTATCTGCGCCAGTATCCGCAGTTTTACGCTTTGGCGGCGGTCGCAGTGTTTATCATGGCACTCGCGTACATCGTGGCGAGTTTCGCTATCTCAGATGTGCTTACGCCACGCACGAGTATGATCACGCGCCGAAGCCTGAGCGCGCTCGGACTTTTCGCGGCTGCGTTCTTGTTCATGCACGGGGTCTTGCGCGAGTCGGTGGGGCCGTTGCTCTACATCGACTCGGTCAATAGGGGATGGGGCGAGTCCGCATACCTCACCATTCAGATGTTGGGAACCCATGGTTTCCTTGCGGCGGGCCTCATTACGCTCGCTGTCTGGTCCGTGGGTATCTGTCTGGTCCGTGGGTATCTGTGTGGCCGGGGCTCACTCCAGCCCCCTTCCGATCTGGTTATGTGTCTTGGGATTAGTCGCAGGCCTCCGTCTCGTGATGCTCAATGCTGGGCCATTGATGACGGCAGCAGCGATCGACCTGCCCGGGATCTGGCTCGCCTCCATGGCACTGATCCCTCTGGGAATGCTTCGGTGGCTGACCCTCGGCGTGGTGCTGCTTGTCAAGTCCCGCCGCAATCACGAGCAGCCACCTGTCAATTCAGCACAGTGAACCACACCGAGTAGATGCGTAATGAAACCTGTATGACGACAGCACGAGAATCACCCCGGCATACGATACCGTGCCGCAAACTCATCAGGGGAAGTGCGCTCACCTCGTTCCATCGTCACCTCAGCGCTCGAGGCAGTGGACGTGTTCGTCCGTTCGGAGGGGCACGCCCCGAGCGCCTATGCCGAATTTCGGGACGACATCGCGAGGTTCACCAGCAACCTGCTCGATGGACGCCCAACCGGCGGCATCAAGTAGGTCCCGCCGGGAAGGTATGCCACCGGCGGCTGCCGCACTGCAACCCGCCCGCATGAGGTTCCGTTAGAGCAAATGACGCGCGGGAGCCTGACGCTTCTTTGCCCTCCGGACCTGGTGGAGGATCGGCTCGGTGTATCCGTTGGGTGAGGATGCACCGTCGATGATGAGTCGGCGGGCGGCCCGAAACGCGAGCCCAGGCCCGGTTCTGCCGATCAGCGCTTCATAGGTCGGGTCATCGGAATTCTGTGCATCGACGACCGCCGCCAGTCGCCCGAGGCTGGCGTCGACATCCGTCTTGCTGATGACGCCGTGGGTGAGCCAGTTCGCGAGGAGTTGACTGGAAATGCGCAGCGTCGCACGGTCCTCCATGAGCCCCACGCCGTGAATGTCCGGAACCTTGGAACACCCGACCCCCTGATCGACCCATCGAACGACGTAGCCGAGGATCGACTGAACGTTGTTGTTCAGCTCGGTCAGGCGCTCCTCATCGCTGAGGTCTCGCTCGGAGAGAGGGAGGACGAGAATCGGGTCCAGGGCCTGGCCTGTCCGCCCGGCCAGTTCGTGTTGACGGGCGGCCACGTCGACCTCGTGATAGTGGATCGCATGCAGCGTCGCCGCTGTGGGAGACGGGACCCAGGCTGTGGTTGCACCGGAACGGGGGTGCGAAATCTTCTGCTCGAGCATGTCGTGCATGAGATCGGGCATGGCCCACATGCCCTTGCCGATCTGGGCACGGCCGGGAAAGCCCGCCGCGAGACCGGCGTCGACGTTCGCGTTCTCGTAGGCAGCCATGAAGGTCATGGAACGTATCGAGCTCTTGGTGGCCACTGGCCCGGCGTGCATGGAGGTGTGGATCTCGTCGCCCGTGCGATCGAGGAATCCCGTGTTGATGAAGACGATTCGCTCGGCGGCAACGGCGATACAGGCCCGCAAGTTGAGCGTCGTTCGCCGTTCTTCGTCCATGATCCCGATCTTCACGGTGAGTGGGGGCAGGCCGAGGAGCTGCTCCACCCGGGCGAACAGGTCGACGGTGAACGCGACCTCGTGGGGGCCGTGCATTTTCGGCTTGACGATGTACACCGAGCCGGTGCGTGAGTTGCCGCCGCGGGCCTCGCCGACGAGGTCGGGGAACGAACCGAGAACGGTCAGCACCGCGTCGAGGATTCCTTCGAACACCTCGGCGCCGGACGCATCCCGCACGGTGTCGGTCTGCATCAGGTGCCCGACGTTGCGCACCAGCAGCAGGCTTCGGCCGTGCAGCGTCAACTCGCCGCCGGTAGGAACGGTGTAGACGCGGTCGCCGTTCATGGTGCGCATGAAGACGCCGGCGCCCTTCCTGACGGTCTCATTCAGTGTGCCGCGCATGAGTTCGCGCCAGTTGCGGTAGCCGAGTACCTTGTCGTCGGCGTCGACTGCGGCAACCGAGTCTTCGAGGTCCATGATCGTGGTGACAGCGGACTCGAGCACGATGTCCTGGATGCCCGCGCTGTCCGTGGCCCCGATAGGTGCGGTCCGATCAATGATCACGTCGAGGTGCAGTCCGTGATGTCGGAAGAGCACGGACGACGGTTCCAACGCCTCTCCCCTGTAGCCGACCAGCGCCGAGGGCGACTCCAGGACAGCGGATGATCCGTCTTTCAAAGCCACGACCAGCGCACCGTTCTCGACTCGGTAAGCGACGGCATCAGCGTGCGAGCCCCGTTCGAGTGGGATGGCCTGGTCAAGCAGAGCCCGTCCGCGCGCGATCACCCGTCCGCCGCGGACGGCGTTGTAGGAATCCGCCCGGGACGCACCGCCGTCATCGGATATCGCGTCAGTGCCGTACAGCGCGTCGTAAAGCGAACCCCAGCGGGCGTTCGCCGCGTTGACAGCGAACCGCGCGTTGAGCAGCGGAACGACAAGCTGGGGTCCCGCCTGCGACGCGATCTCCGCATCGACGTTCGAGGTGGTGATGGTGAAGTCCCCGGGTTCGGGCGCGAGGTACCCGATCCTGGTGAGGAAAGCACGGTACTCGCCCGGGTCAGGCTGGCCGGGGTTAGCCCGGTGAAAGGCATCGATCTGGGCCTGCAGGTCATCCCTGATGCCGAGCAACTCAGTGTTCCGGGGAGTGAGGTCGCTGATCAGCGTGCTCAGCCCAAGCCAAAAGGCGTCCGCGGTGATGCCGGTTCCCTGCAGCGCCTCGTTCTCGACGAACGCGGCGAATGAGGAGGCGACATCGAGATCTGCTCGTTCGACGCGGGCGGAGAGGCCAGTAGTAGGCGCTGGGACGGATGCTGTGGTGGGTGTGTTCATCGTTGAACTCCTTGGGCTAGTGCGGGTACGCCCGCTCGGCCGACTGTGTCTGGCCAGTCTCGCACCCCGGCGCCGCCGCTCCATGACACACTCACGTCGGGCAGGTCTCGTGCAATAGGGTTCAATTATCCGGCAGACGCTTCACCCTCAGTTCGCCGCCTGGTCACAAACGCTGAATTGGGAACCTGATGTCTGAAGTTCGCGCACGCCCCAGTCGATCCGAGCGATTGGATGCGCTGCCGTTCACCCGGGAGCACCGCCGTGTGCTTGTGGGTTCCGGCCTGGGCTGGGCTCTGGATGCGATGGACGTTGGACTCATTTCTTTCGTTCTCGCACAATTGGCGGTGCAATGGCAAGTCTCCGACGCGGAGCTGTCCTGGATCGCATCCGCCGGGTTCGTCGGTATGGCCATTGGTGCAGTTCTCGGTGGTTTGCTGGCCGACCGTATCGGCCGACGCCAGGTTTTCGCTCTCACCCTTCTCGTTTATGGTCTCGCGACGGGAGCGTCGGCACTGTCCGAGACTGTGGCCGTACTCATTGCATGGCGATTTATCGTGGGGCTCGGTCTTGGCGGTGAGCTCCCGGTCGCTTCGACGCTCGTGAGCGAGTTCGCGCCTCCACGAATTCGCGGCCGCATCATCGTCATCCTCGAATCCTTCTGGGCCATTGGCTGGACCGTTTCCGCAGTCATCGGGTACCTGGTCGTACCGTCATCGGCCGACGGCTGGCGCTGGGCACTGGCTGTCGGAGCGGTTCCGGCCGTGTACGCGGTGGTCGTGCGCCTTCGGCTGCCGGAATCGGTTCGCTTCCTCGAGTCGCGTGGCCGCCTCTCTGAGGCGGAGTCGACCGTCCGACGTTTCGAAAAGTCCGCCGGAATCACCGCCGGACCCTATGATTCTGCGTGCCCCACAAAGACAGGTGAGGGGCCGATCAAAACCGGTTCCCGGACACGCGTCACCGCGCTGTGGTCGCGCGGCCTGCGTCGCCGAACCGGTGCGCTGTGGCTGGTCTGGTTCTGCGTGAACTTCTCCTACTATGGCGCCTTCATCTGGCTTCCGACCATCCTGGTCGCGTCGGGATACTCGCTCGTTCGCTCCTTCGCGTACACGCTGATCATCACCGTGGCCCAACTGCCGGGTTATGCCGCTTCGGCGTACCTTATCGAGCGTTGGGGACGGCGCAGGACACTGGCCGTATTCCTTGCCGGCTCGGCACTTGCGGCGGCGTTATTCGCGGTAGCCGGCGATGCCACCCAGGTGATCGGTGCCGGCATGCTGCTTTCCTTTTTTAACCTGGGTGCGTGGGGAGCGCTCTACGCAATGACCCCGGAGCTGTACCCGACCCGCATCCGTGCCACCGGGGCCGGCTGGGCAGCCGGCGTTGGTCGGATCGCCGCGATCCTGGCTCCGCTGGCCGTGCCGATGCTACGCGAGGTGGGCGGGACCGCACTTCTTTTCACGGTCTTCGCAATGTTCTTCGTGGTCGCTGCACTCGGCGCTCTTGGACTCCCCGAGAAACGGGGCGAGGCTCTGGAGGACTGAAACGGCAGGAACGGTTGCGCGGGACACTGGGGTATGCCCGATCTGACTTTGCACGACGGCGGCGGTCGGTTTCCGTCTCCTCCTCGGTTTTCAAGTGGTAGAGGTTGCCGAAGAACGCGTCGAACCCGTGCACGGTGGGCAGGAACTCGTTCTGTGAAGGCGATGCCCTCGTTGGCAACCCGAAATATGGATGAGATTGTTCGGCTTGGTGTTGGCCTAGTCCAACACCGCGAAACCGGGGAATCTGAAGTGTCTCGCAGGGCTTCGGCGGAACCCACTTCACGAAAGCCTGCTGACACTGGCAGGCTTGAAGGATGAATAACGTGATGACGGCAGCCGTACTGACGAGATTCGGTGGCACCGAAGCATTGGAATTGCACCACGATTGGCTCCGGCCGCGGCCGCAGGACCACCAGGTGCTGGTGAAAGTAACAGCGGCTGCCGTCAACAACACAGACATTTGGACGCGCCAGGGAGCATATGGGTTGTCGGAAGATCCCACGGCGCAGGCCGGCTGGCTGGGTTCGTTTGATTTTCCGCGCATTCAGGGTGGGGATATCACCGGCATTGTCGTCGAGGTGGGTCATGGTGTGACCGAAGAACTGTTGAGTCGCCGGGTGCTCGTGGACCCGGCTATCTACGGATGCGAAAGCGAGAATGCGTCTCCGGTGGGGTACCTGGGCAGCGAGGCCGATGGCGGGTTCGCGCAGTACGTCGCCGTGGATGCCACTCATGCTCATGACGTGCAGGATTCCCCGCTATCGGATGTGCAGCTGGCGTGCCTGCCTGTGGCATTCGGCACCGCGATCGGAATGCTCGAACGCGCCAACGTGCGAGGCGGCGAAACCGTGCTCGTGACGGGAGCATCCGGCGGGGTTGGACGTGGTTGCTGACATCGCCGGTGGACCGGGGGTCTCCACCATGATGCCGATGCTTCGGGACAACGGGTGCTGGGTGATCGCGGGTGCTGTGGCGGGGCCGGTGATCGACTTCGACCTCCGCCGCCTCTATCTTCACAATGTGCAGCTGATCGGATCCTCGATGCACACCCGGGTTCATTTTCGTCGGCTCGTCGAGCTTGCACGCGGCGGGCAGGTCAGTCCTCAGGTCAGCAGCACGTTTGCCCTGACCGAGATCGCCGAAGCCCAAACGGAGTTCTCCGAGCGACGACACATCGGCAAGATCGTCATCCTCCCCCACTGAGACCAACTGTTGGTACCCGAGGGAAAACTCTGATTGATGCACTAATAGTGCACTATCGTGCACTTGTGGAAAAAAGTGCTGCGGAACTTGCGACCGCCATCGGTGTACGCGTCAAACACGAACGCCAACAACGTCGGTGGACTCTTGACCAGCTGGCGGAAGGAACCGGGGTGAGTCGCCGAATGCTGGTCAACATCGAGCAGGGTGCCGCGAACCCGAGCGTAGGGACACTGCTCCGGATCAGTGGCGCCCTCGGCGTGGGCCTCCCCGATCTGGTCGAACCGCCCCGATCGAAGCCGATGAAAGTCATCCGAAGGGGCAAGGGCGCGGTGCTGTGGACCGGCGCGCACGGCGGGCGCGGAGCGCTCGTCGCGGTGACTATTCCGCCGCACGTCGTCGAACTGTGGGACTGGACCCTCGAAGCAGGCGATCGACATGTGAGTGAACCGCATACGGCCGGCACGAAAAAGCTCGTGCAGGTGCACATGGGAACGATCTCGATTTCGTCGGGAGAACAGACGATCACGCTCAACGATCGCGACGCGCTCTCCTTCCCCGGCGACGTAGCCCATTCCTACGTCAACGCCGGCCCGCACGCAGCAAGATTCTCACTGACAGTGTTTGACCCGGGCGTCGGCTCGGCTACCCGAACGGAACGCGTTGATGCCTGAGCAGACGGCCTTGAACACGTTCCTCGACGCCGCCCGAGTCGACGATGACGTCTTTGCGTTACGGCCCGACTACCGGGCGGTGTTGGTCGCTGTCGATGGACTCGAGCCCGGCCCGAGTGATGAGGCAAGCGAGGCGCTGCTCCTCGCGGCGGAAGAGGCCGCCCGCTCCACTCTCCAGCAACAGGCTGTCGAGGAGGTTCCGCACATTGCCGCGTGGCGCCAGGCGTACCGGGCGTTCGGTGCGAAGCCGCAGCGCACCCGCAACAGTCTGGAGGCGCTCATGCGCCGCGCGGCATCCGGGCTGCCCCGTGTGAATCGACTCACGGACCTGTACAACGCAATCTCGATTCTGCACGTGGTGCCGCTCGGCGGGGAGGACCTGGCGCACTACGTCGGAGCACCACGCCTGATCCGCGCAACCGGGTCGGAACCTTTCGAGATCATGTCCGAGGGCACATCCGTGACTGAGCATCCCGACGCCGGGGAGGTCGTGTGGACCGACGCGGGCGGTGTGACGTGTCGACGCTGGAACTGGCGTCAAGCACGTCACACCCAGCTCACCGACACCACCACCAGCGCCCTGTTCATCCTCGACGCACTCGAACCGCTCGACGACGACGCACTATTGGCAGCAGCTCGGGAGCTCGAGCGGGAGCTCACTCGTCTCGGCTCGGACGTTCAGGTCGCGCAGCGCCGGCTCGGAGCAAACGCACTGTCCGGAAATGCCTGACATGAACCAACGCAGCATCCCGATTCCCGCCTCGGCGCTTGCTGTCACGGCCATGCTGTCTGTTCAGCTCGGCTCGGCGCTCTCCGTCGACCTGATCGCGACAGTCGGTGCTGCCGGAACGGCGTGGTTGCGCCTCATGGCCGGAGCGATCATCTTCGTCGTTCTCGCCGGAGCCGCCGCACAACGGGATGCACCGCGTGTTCCCGCACCCGTGTCCCAGACAGGAGCCCCCACATGTTCACCGGACTCAACGCCTTCCCGCTGACACCCCTCTGCGACGACGTGTTCCAGCAGGATGCGTATGCACGTCTCGTGACGCGGCTGAGCACCGCCGGCGTCGACTCGATCACCGCGCTCGGCTCCACTGGTTCCCATGCCTACCTCGACCGTGAGGAGCGCCGCCTCGTCGCTGACACCGCCGTTCAGGCTGCGGGGAGCACCCCCGTGATGGTCGGCATCGGCGCGCTGCGCACCTCTCGAGTGCAAGCACTGGCCGAGGACGCCCAGAACGCGGGGGCATCCGGCGTGCTCCTTGCCCCTATGTCGTATCAGACACTCACCGAGGACGACGTGTTCGGCCTCTACGAAGACGTCACGGCGGGGCTCTCCGTTCCGCTTGTGGTGTACGACAACCCGGGCACAACCCACTTCACCTTCTCCGACGAACTGTACGCACGCATCGGGACCCTGCCGAACGTGACGTCGATCAAGATTCCAGGCCTTCCCACCGTTCCCGATGAAGCACGGGCCCGTGTCGACGCGATTCGCTCGCTCGTTCCCGAGCACGTCACCGTCGGGATCTCTGGGGACAGCGCGGCCGCGACCGGGCTCAATGCGGGATGCGAGGTTTGGTACTCGGTGATCGGCGGCACACTCCCCGCACTGGCCCTCACGATCACCCGCGCAGCACAAGCAGGAGATACCGCTGCGGCCGACGCTGAATCGCAGCGTCTGCAGCCGCTCTGGGAGATGTTCGCCGCTCACGGCAGTCTGCGAGTGACGGCCACGATCGCGGAACACCTGGGGCTCGTTCCTCCCGCCTCGCTGCCGCGCCCCATCCGCGGCCTGAAAGTGGCAGCACGCACGCGAGTCGCCCACCTCGTCGAGGATCTCGACTTACGAAACTGACGACCGTGACGATGCGCCTCGGGCTCTTCGCCGCCATCCGAACCGAACAGGTGGATGAATCTTGGACTTCAGAATCGGAGATCGCCGCGCGGCATCACCACGATGAGGAAAGTTGCGATCGGCACAAGGACAAGGGATAACAACCACCAGAGCAGTCAACCGCGTCCTTTCAACTCAGCAAGCCCTGCATTCACGAGTGTCAGCGCAAACCAGCACCCGCCGATCGTTGCCTCATTACCCAAGTCCATGCACTCATGCTCGCAGACGCCCGGCCGCGTTCGGCGATCAGACACCGGAGGGATGGGTCCGGGTGAGCGATTTTCTCATCATGAGCCCTAATGCGCACCACGCGTCAACCTCACCGGTTTTTGGGTGCCCGGGCAAGGTCCGTGAGTAGTCTCAACGCATGATTGGGTTGGGTGAGTTCGTCATCGGCTTGCTCGCCCTGATCGGCGTCACGGTGGTCGCGGTCGGCACCATTTCTGCCGACGATCGTCGGCGCATCCGATCTGATGTTGATCTTCGCCGGGGATGGGCTACTCACGCGGCTCGACGGTGGAATCCTGCTACTCGTCGGCGTCGTCTACACCGTGCTCATAGTGCGTGCCGCTCGCCGTGAGGCCGCCGTCGTTCGCACCGAGTCCGCCCGCGAGTACGGCATCACGAAACGAGAGATCGCCTCCACCGCACAGCTGGTGCGCGACGTGCTCTGCTCGTCGTTCGGACCTGACAAGACAACGGGATGACCCGGTCTGTCACGCCCGACCAGCAAGCGTGTGGACAGGCTAGCGGCCGACTCGTGGGACGATGCCGTTGTGCGGATTGATGAGGCTCAGGCGCACGTTCGACGTGTCTACCGCGGCGGCTTCGTCGGTCAATTGGTTTCAGGAATACTGTGGCTGATCGCGGCGGCCGTGGCGACTTGATTGTCGCCATGCGCATCGATCGCAACGCTGTTCCTGGGTGGGATGCTGATTTTTCCCCTGACGACGCTCACGCTTCGAACCGCCGGCGGGCCAGCGGCATTGCCCAAGGGCCATCCGATGGCGGCGCTCGCGACGCAGATCGCATTCACCGTCCCTTCGGGCATGCTCGTGACCGTTGCCCTGGGACTGACCGAACCGAACCTGTTCTTCCCGGCAAGCATGATCATCGTCGGTGCGCATTATCTGCCGTTCGTTTTCCTTTACGGGATGCGTCTCTTCGCCGTGCTCGCCGGACTACTGATCCTGGTCGGAACAATGCTTCTCCTGTGGCTACCGGTGGGCGCTCCGCCCGGCGGATGGTTCGCGGGTGCACTCCTGGTCGGTTTCGCGTATCTGCCGCGCGCGTCCTCAGAACGGCGTGGGCACCCCTGACTGGGCATCCCGGCCGGGTGGGGCGGGCGACGGTGTGGTCGACACCGAGCGGATGACCGTGGCCGGCTCACTCACGAACGTGCGCCCGGTCGGCGACGTCCACTCAAGCGTGCCGCCACCGAGGTGCAACACCCGCCACCCGGTCTCGCTCTTCAACGCATGACACGCCGGACACAGATGTGCGAGGTTGTCGTGCGCGGTCAGGCCGTCGAACTGCCAATCCAGGGAATGGTCCAGGTCGCAATGCGCCGCCGACCGGTTG
>NZ_PJJV01000042.1:0-31721 GCF_002929655.1 Cryobacterium sp. M23 | reverse complement strand
ACCAATTGGATGATGCTCATCGCAGCATACCGGGTCTCGCCCCCGGTTCCGGAACGAAGGCGGCAGTTCTCATACTGTCGCTGTCGGCACAACTGTGGATTTCGTGGGTGAACGGATCGACACCAGTCGGAGCCAGAGCGCCGACGCTTCTCAGCCTTTGTGAATCAGGTCTACGATTCTTTGGGCGTTGTCGTCTGGAGCGATGCTGATCTGCACATGATCATCCTCCAAGGCTTCCATCACCACGGCGGCAGCCTGTATCTCGCCGCCGATCTTGATAATCAGGCGCGCCGAATCTCCGGCTTGGACAGCCTTCACCGTGAGGGCGTTAAAGACGATCGCCCCGTCTTCGGTGAACGTCACGTCAACCGCGTTCTGCCCCTCACCTTCGGCGATGGTGGCATCCTTCACTCCAGCTCGCTCAAGTGCGGATGGGAGAACAACATTCTCGCCATTGACCTGAACGCATTGCGGGTCCGCCCCATCAGCGCACGTCTCCGATACTGCCAACTCGATCGCTCCCCCTGTAACCGACGCTGTATCGCTGGCGCCAACACCAGCCGAACACCCACTGAGGGCCAACACGATAAGTACGACCAGAGAGAGCCTGGGGGTTCGAGAAGCCATGAATATTCTCCCTTAGACGCGGGAGATGAGTGCTGGTACAGCTGCCGCGTCCAACCATTGTTGCCCGCCGCGGATTGGCGATCTACAAATTGGTCATTTGCACCAGCAGCGTCTCGGCGGCACTGGAGATGCTGCCAATTGAGGAGAGAGTGACGATGCCAGCAACGCCCCAGAACCAGTGGACGCGCTTTCCATCTCGGGGCACAGGTTACCAGGCATGGACTGGCGAGCGTTCGGGGCGTTCACTTCGCGGGCATCACGGCCGGGCGCCGCTCCATGTGCCGCCAAGCTCCTCCGGTCAGTGGACTCAGCGTGACGAGCGTGTAGACGACCGCGACGATTCCGAAGGCGAGCGACAGTCCGATCGTGTCGGCGGCGATGCCGCCGAGCAGGGCGCCGAACGGCACCCCCGCCCACGCACCGGCGTTGATCAAGCCAAACACCCGGCCGCGCATGTGTTCAGGAACGCGTTCGAGCTCCACCGCGCCGAGAATCGGATTAATCGCCCCAGCCGCCAAGCCCGAGAGCGCGGTCATTGCGACGAGCACGGGCAGCGGCGCACCGACGGCGAAAGCAGCGCTGGACGGGCCGCCAGCCACGGCGAAGCAAACCGCCAAGGTCACACGGCGGGGCACACGGTGAGCGACGAATCCGAAGGCCACGTTGCCCACCAGAGCGCAACCGCCCATGACCGCCACCAGCAGACCCAGAGCGGCCGCGCCTCCCAGACGATCGTTCGCGTAGAGGGGCATCAGGGTCGAGCCGCGGGCGGCGTCGAGCAGGTTCGTGACCAGCACGAGGCCGACGACCAAACGCATCAGCGGGTCGTGGATGACGAAGCGGAAGCCTTCAGCCAGGTCGGCCCAATACGAGGTACGGGGAGTGTCAACGCTGTCGCCGCTCAGCCTGACGGTGGCAGGGACGGCTGCCACGAACGCCCAGGTCAGCAGTGCTGAGACCGCGAACGTTGCCGCGTTGACGAAGAGGGCTGCGATCGGCCCCAGGAGCGCGACGAGCAGGCCGGCGATCGAGGCGCCGATCAGCTTGGCGAAGCGCTCAGAGCCGTCGAGAAGCCCGACACTCTGCTCGATCCGCACGCCGGCCCTTACCGTCAGCCCGGGCAGCATGACGCGGCGGGCGGTCTGTCCCGGGGTGTCGAGTAGTCCGCCCGCGAATACCAGGATGAGAAGGGCCCAGAATGGCAGCCCGACGGTCAGCGCCAGTACCGGCATGGCCAGCACGGTGGCACCGCTCACGAGGTCCGCAACGATCGCCGCTCGGCGGCGACCCACCCGGTCCACGACAACCCCGCCGAGCGCCCCGCCGACCACAACCGGGGCGGTAGCGAAGAAGGCCGCGATTCCCACCTCGACGCCCGAGCCGCCGAGGCCGAGGACGTAGAAGGGGATGGCGAAGGCTGTGATCACGTTGCCCGTTTGCGAGATCGCGTGGGCAGCCAGCAGGGCCGAGAGGGCGCCGGTTGCGCGGCGGTCACGAGGCAGCGCCTCCTTCTTGTTCTTGCTCATCGGCGGTCTGACTCAGGGACGGCGATAGGCCTGGTAGACGAGCACCACGGGCTCGGCGCCGTCGGCCGTCGCCGGGTCGTGGGCGGCGCTCGCGTCGACGCACCGGTCGACCAGGGCTTCGAGCTCGGCCCGAATAGTGCCCAGTTCCTCGACCGTAAGACGCAGGCTGCGATCCCCACTCGCGCCTGCCGCGACCCACTCACGAGGCAGGGCAGGTGTCGCGTCGATGTAGTCGGTGAACCGGGCGGCGTAGGCCTGAGCAATCGACTTCTGCAGAACAGAAGACGCCGCGAGCTTGTCGGGGTCGTCGAGCAGATCGGCGGGCTCCCAGCTGGTCAGTAGGGTCGTGGCCTTCCACCAGCGTTCGCGGTGGTCGGTGCTCTGAGCCTCGGCGGGCTCGATCAGGGCGATGGAGGCAAGCTTGCCGAGATGGTAGCTGATGGTACCGGGAGCCTCATCAACGACGTCGCCCAGCTGGGCTGCGGTCAACGGGCCGCGTTCGCGAAGCAGGCCGAGCAGACGCAACCGGGTCGGATGCGCGAGGACCCGCATGGATGCAGCCGAGCTGAGCGTGGTGCGTGAAGCGTCGCGGGGGGACATACCGCTGACCCTATAAGAACAACAGTTATTGCGCAATGATTGTTGCGCGATAACTGGTACTCGAGCGCCCTCTCGCTCCTAAGCTGAGCCCATGGTCAACGAGGCGAAACATGAGGGCCGGGCTCTTCGGATCGAAGGTTTGGTGAACGCACGCGATCTCGGCAGCCTCCCACGACAACTCACGGCACGACAATAGAGGGCGCATTTCGCTCCGCACTTCTCGGCCTCGACCTGGTCACACTCCTCGAATCCCCGGGACTCAACGACGCCAACCGGGCCGCGGTCACGAACTGGCGAGGCTCCGTCTGACCCGGGTGCACGACATTTCGCCCTGAGGTTCCGCTTGCAGCCTTTAGGTTGGTGGGATGGATGAAGAGGTTCTGGCCGGTGGAAACTCGAGCATGGTCGTGCGGGTGGGCGATACCGTTCACCGCCCCGCCGGTCCTTGGACTCCCGCGGTACATCAACTTCTGAGCACACTCCGCGCGGCGGGAGTGACGGCAGTACCTGAGCCCTTCGGCATGGACGAGCAGGGCCGCGAAGTGCTCTCCTACCTTCCGGGAATCGTCGGCAACTACCCGTTGCCCAGCTGGATCTGGTCGTCGACGATCCTGCACGAGGCTGGGTCCTTGCTCCGACGGGTACATGACGCGAGCGCACCCCTCGCGCACGCGGCCGCTGAATGGCAGTTGCCTGCACACGAACCAATCGAGGTGGTGTGCCTGAACGACGTCGCACCGTACAACATGGTTTTCCAAGACGGGCACATCACCGGTCTCATCGACGTTGACATGGCCTCCCCCGGGCCTCGGATTTGGGATCTGGCTTACCTCGCATATCGACTCGTCCCGCTCGGCGAGTACTCAGACCCTGACGCGCCCGGACGAGATGCTCGCCCGGGCCGGCTCGATGCGCTCATCCGTTCCTACGGCTATGAGTTTGACCAGGCTGCCGTTCTTCGGGCGGCAGCGGACCGTATGGAGGATCTGGCCGTGTTCACGGATCAACGTGCCGCCGACACGGGCCGCAATGATTTCCTGGAGCATGCCGCACTGTACCGCCGCGACCGCGACCGACTTCTCGACATGATCGCAAGCCTGAAGGCCCCGTGAACGCGGATATCCAGGTAGTCCAAGTCAACGATCCACGCTTGAAGCGTCTAACCGAGGCGGGGTACTTCGTTGTCGGCGAATCGTGGGGTGCCCGCCTGCGCCTGAGCGATCCACCCAACCTGACGGTTCTGCACGCCGCCGTCGTGGCGGCAACAGGCCAAGGATTCCGGATCGAGGAACTCGATGCCAGCTGGGCGCCTCAGGTCACAGCACTCGAAGCCATGAACCACGCCGACTACCCGTACACGCCAGCGACATCCGTGCCCCACCGCGACGAGTCCGACGTGCTCGACCTGTGGACATTCGGCTGCCGTCTCTTTGGCGCCATCCATGACGGACAACTCGTGGCCGTCAGCGTAATGAGCCTGACTGCCGCGCGCGCGGAAACCGAATTCACTTCCGTCCACCGCACTTACCGCCGACGAGGGCTCGCCGTTGCCGTCAAGGCCGCATCGATCACGGCGTTGACCCACGACGGCGTCAGGATCTTCGGCACGGGTGGTGCTCAAGTCAACGCAGGCAGCATCCGTATGAACGAACACCTCGGCTACGCCATCGAAGAACGCTGGCTCAGCCTCACCGTGCCGCATTAGAACAAGAACACACGCGCTCGGAGGAGGTTTCTACACGGCCACTATCCCCTGGGCGGCGGTTCATGCCCTGAAGCGGCGTTCAGGCCCAAGGCGGCGGGACCGAGGCGCCGCCACGCAGTGCCACCTGGAGGTTCAAATCGTCACCGGCCTGGAGCTGGCGGCTAGTGAGTGGGTTGAGGAAGCCGAGATCGTCGACCGTGATGCCGAAGCGGTCGGCGATGTCGTTGAGCGTGTCGCCAGCGACCGCCCGGTAGGAGATGGGGGCACCATCGGTTGTGGCGGTGGCGCCGCCGGCGCCGAACCGGGCGCCGGTGTCAACGGCGAGCAGCCCGGGCCGGGTGTCCGGCACGTCCCAGGTGATCGTGCCGACCGCCCGGGGAGTGAGCACGCAGCCGTCAGGATCGGTCGTGCTCGGGTCGGTCTCCGTGATGACGCCAGTCAGGAAGTAGCTGGGGTTGCCCCGGGAGTAGTCTCTGTCTCCCAAACTCAGCCCGGGCTGATCGGCGTCCGTGGATAGGTTGCCGAAGGAGAAGTTGTACATGTCGGCCAGGCAAGTCGTGGTCTCCGACCAGGGACTGAAGAACAGTTGCAAGCCTCCGGGAACGTCCGAGTGGAAGTCCTTCAGTGCGACGTCGAACCCGCCGCCTGCGGCCGTGACGACGACGGTTCCGGAGACGGTGTCGTCCCCCGAGGCCGACGTGAGCTCGGCCGTGCCGATGACACCGTCGGGGATGACGACGTCGACCGCGCCGTCGGGCGGGGCCGACGCATCAGTGTGAACGGCCGTGTCGAGCGGTGGAGTCTGGGTTGTCGGGGGCGAGCAGGCCACCAGCACTAGCACCAGAGCGATGCTCCCCAGAACGGATGTCGTCAGTCGTGGCATCAGGTCCCCTGCCCGCCGCGCCCAGTATGGCAGTCGGCCGCGTCGCCGGTCCAGCCGCGGGCCCGAGGGACGAGATGGCTCAACCGATGTCGCCACCGGACGCACCGGTCGCTATGAACCCTCCCGTTGGCGGTTGGGCTTGCGGGCGAAGCAGGGGGACTTTTCAGTCGCCTGAATTGCCCGGATGCCGCGGTTCAGACGTGCTCGTGGGCTACCTGCCGGGGCTGGCAATGAGGCGCGTCGCGGACCTGCACGCGGGCGAAGCCAAGACCGACGCCCGCGATGCCGCGATCATCGCCCAAGCCGCGAGGAGCCTCCCGCACGCTTTGCGGTCGCTGCAGCTGGCCGATGAGCAGGTCGCTGAGCTCTCGATGCTTTGCGGTTTCGACGACGATGTCGTCGGCCAGATCACGGCCACGAGCAACCGTATCAGGGGCCTGCTCGCCCAGATCCACCCTGCGTTGGAGCGGGTCCTGGGCCCGCACCTGGACCATCCGGCGGTGCTGGATCTGCTGCAGCGCTACCCAACGCCAGCGGCGATGAAGGCCGCTGGCCCAACCCGACTTGGCAACCGGCTGCTGAAGTTGGCACCGCGAATGGGCCGGCGCCTCGCGGACGAGATCACCCGGGCGCTGGGCGAGCAGACCGTCGTGGTGACGGGCACGAACGCGACCAACGTCGTGCTCCCCAAGCGTGCCGAACAGCTCGCCGCGCTCCGCCGGCACTCGCAGACGCGAACCGACTTCCGACCGCCGCTCTAGCTCGAAGCCTGAGTGGGTCCCTGGCCACTCCGATGACAGCTACAAAGCGATGGCACTAGTGAGGTTGACGAGCACATGGTGAGGGGCAACGGCCAGCACCACGTTTGCATATTGGCTGAGTATGGTTGCTCGCAATGGTCGATTGGTTTCTTAGGCTGCTGACGTCCGCTCAGTGGGATGCGTGGCGCACCTGGCTCGCGACCGATGGGGGGGCTCACCGCGCTGCTCATCGAAGCCCTCCGGTCCAACGGCTAAATGAGGTCGGGTCCATCCGCTTCCGAGATCAGACGCTTATCGCGACCTTTCCACGGGCGTGCTCGTCGACGAAGTACCGCATGGCAGCGGGCACCTCGGCATGCCCATAGATGCGATCGATTGCGGGGGTCACCCGCCCGGCCTCAATCAGGTCGCGTCGCTCGTTCAGCGTTTTCGTGCTGCCATTCTGGGTGAATGGTTTGAGTTTTTGGCCAATGAATGGCGATATGGCAACGGCTTTGAGGATGCGCCCCGTAGGCCCGACCACGCGTCCGCCTGTGCCACTGGAGAGCACGAGGACTCCCTTGGAAATGAGTGCGCTGCGCAATTCGGTCAGCGTGTGGTTCCCGATCAGATCGAAGATGACGTTGTGCCGAGCGGTTCCACGGGTGAAGTCGTCGCGGCCGTAATCGACGACGTGGTCGGCACCGAGTGATTGCACGAGCGCAGCGTTGGCGGCGCTGCTCACGGCGGTGACCTCGGCGCCGAGCGCCTTCGCGATCTGCACAGCGAAAGTCCCCACTCCCCCGGATGCCCCATTGACCAGCACCCGCTGACCGGGCGTCACCGAACCGGCATCGCGCAAGCCGACCAAAGCTGTCATCCCGGACAGAGGCACCGCGGCGGCTTGCTCGAAGGTCAAATTGACCGGCTTTCGCGCCAGAAGGGAGGCGGGTGCGGCGACGTACTCCGCAAAGGTTCCTGAACTGAGCTCTCGTAGACCTCGTCGCCCTGGCGGAAGGCCGTGACGTTGGTGCCGACCGACTCGACGACGCCCGCGACATCCTTGCCCCGCGTCATCGCTTTCGGTCTTCGAGTGCCGAAGGCCAATCGCGCGACAAGCGGTGTGCCCGACATGTGAATCCAGTCGGCATGGTTGAGGCTCGCGGCTACCACGCGGACGAGAACGTCGTTTTGACCAACGACCGGATGGTCGATGTCTTCCACTTTGAGCACTTCTACATCGCCGTAGTCCCGCTGAACTATTGCCTTCAAGATGTGCCTCCTAGTTCGGCTGCAGGGTACCGCTTACCGGTAACGTCTTTCGGCGCTGCGCACAGCCGGGCGGCGGTGACGCGACCGGTGGCCGGGCCGGAGCGGTGCCCAATCACGGCTGGCCTTTTGTGGGACAGGAGACGGTCATGCCCGAGCCGTTACGGCTGCGGTCGTGCCAAAGCCCCGCACAATGAGCCAAATGGCGAAGAACAGCTCGAACAGGCCACCCGGAACGGTGAAAACGAGGCTGGCACCCACTACGCCGGCGAGTTCGAGAAAGCACCCGCCCGCGAATAACGCGTAGCCAATAAATCCCCACACGGCCAGGAACCGTGGCACGAGGCGTGAGCGGTAGAGCGCAATGCAGAACAGCAGGCTACCGACGCCAAGGCCCGCCATCGCAATGTTGTATGCAAGGAAGTTGGTGCCGCCCATGCCTGCGAGTAGCGCGACCGCGCCGACCGCCAAAAACCCACCCTCGAAGATCCGGGTGGCGAGGTAGCTGGCCGCGATTCCGGGAGCGTGTGGCCAAAGGACAGGAAGCATGACAGCTCCGATCGCGATCACGGCCACCGAGTTCAACACCATGAGCACCACTCCTGCGGTGAGGAGGCCGCCGGGGGAAGCGGTCGTCGCGATAGAGCTTCCAGTGCCGTAAAGGAAAAAGGCGGCAAGCATCAGCGCGCCGACGGTGCGGGCAATTGTGCGTGTATTACTCATACGTTTCTCATCTCCAGTCGTCGCACCTTACGGTGTATGGTGAACAGTGCGAAAGTACCATACGGCGTATGGTGATGTCTATGGCGAAGCTTGAAGATAGAACACCGGTCACCCGTGAGCGAGCGATCAGGGTCGCCATGGCGCTGGCCGATGCCGACGGGATCGAGTTGCTCAGCATGCGCAAGCTGGCCGCCGCACTCGACATAACGGCCATGTCGCTCTACTACCATTTGAAGGACAAGGAAGATCTTCTCGACGGGATGCTCGACATCGTGCACTCCGAATTCGCGACGCCGAGTGCTGGGGACGAGTGGCGGGCGGCCATGCGGAAGCGGGCGGGGTCGACGCGCAGTGTCCTGGCACTGCATCCCTGGGCCATCAGCATGAAGGCCCGCACATCCCCTGGACCGGCGACCCTCGGTCACCTCGATTCGGTCATCGGCTGCTTAACGGCTGCGGGCTTCTCGATGGCCATGACGGGCCACGCCATGTCGATCCTGGACAGTTACGTGCTGGGCTTCGCCCAGCAGGAGGCCTCGCTGCCGCTCGACCCGTCCGGCGACATCGGCGACGCGACCGAAGCCATTATGGCGCAGCAGGAAGCCATGGCCGACTCCTTTAAGAACCTCGCCGCGATGGCAGTATCGCTGATCCTGCAACCCGGATACGCCTTCGGCAACGAATTTGACTTCGGTCTCGAACTGATTCTCGACGGTCTCGAAGTAGCCCTTCTCAGCGACTCCGTTCCTCCTAGTCAGTAACGTTCGGCCGGACAAGGCCAAACACCTTCCATCGGATGAGACCGGCGGACCACCGCTACGGACCTAACCGTCCCGCGACGGTCAACGTACTGCCCGAGAGGACAAAACACCCAGCATTCGAGACAATCCGACGCGCGTGAAAACAGACAAAACAGCTTGAGCGGCGTCGCTGAACACGAATTCGCAGCCACGAAGAGCCGCAAGATCCGCTTAAACCAGAAATCGCTCCTGAGAAGCCTCAGGAGCGATTTCCTTTTGTTTCGACCGGACCGTTTCGTGAAGAGTTTCGCGAACGGCCCTTGGTGGGCTGTTTACGAAAGCTAGCAGGGCGCGGATCGGCGGTGAGGGTTGAACTCCATTTCCTCCGCAGCCCTCATTCTTTTCCTCCCGGAAGGCCAGCGCCTGACCACTGACTCCCGATCTGACCCAGCGCGAGGCGCGAATTCATTCGCTGCTCGGCCTCAGACGAAGGCGACCGCGCGCACCGGCGCCCCGTCGCCGCCGAGTCGCAGGGGGAAGAAGCCGATCCGCACCTGTGACGGCAGGTCATCCAGGCCGCAGAGGTTCTCGACGATCAGCCCGCCGCGGCCCAGCACGACCTCGTGCACGGGAAAGGCGGCCGACGACGTGCCGGTCGGGTCGGGACTCAGCGTGTCGACCGCGAGGATCCGCATCCCGCGAGCGACGAGTTCGCTCGCGGCACCGGCATCGAGGGCCGGATGCCGCACTGCGCGTGCGTCGCCGAACCACCGCGCCCAGCCCGTGTCGATCACGACGATCCGGGGCAATCGATCCGGTAGCGGATGCTCCGCATTCAGCCGGTCCCACCCGTATACCTCGCCCTCGGCGAGCGCTCGCACCCGCACCACCAGCGCATCGCCGAGGAGCTCGTCGAGGGCCACATCGGCCATTGTCCGGCCACCGGCGACGGTATGGGACGGCGCATCTATGTGCGTCCCGGTATGAGACCCCATTCGCAGCCCCGTCACGGCCACCCCGTCGCGGTCGAGGTCCAGCGCGGCGTCGACGTGGACCGCCGGGTCGCCGGGATACACCGGCATCCCGTCGGTGATCGGGTGGCTGAGGTCCCGGAGCGCCGTGCGCGGCGGCGCTCCAGGGCCGTCAGCGAGAGGTGTCGGCATCGGCGAGATGCTGGCTGGGCTCGAAAGGCGTCCTGCTGCGGCGCGCGAGCGAGAAGGCCAAGTACACGGCGAAGGTCAGGAGGAATGCGGGAACGGTCGCACCGAACGGAAGCGGCCACACGTACGCCCACACGTAGGCGGACACCGCACCGACCACCCACGACGCGACAGCGAGCCAATTGATGCCGCCGGTGTACCAGTAGCGACCGCCTTGAGCCTTCAGGATGTCGGCGCTGTAGCTGCCGCGTGCGACGATGTAGTAGTCGACGATCATGATCGCGAAGATCGGTGCGAACAGGGCACCGATCGTGACCAGGAAGGTCGTGAACTGGGCCAGCAGACCGAAGAAGGTCGAACCGATGATCGAGATGAGCCCGAGGACGATCGCGGTGGGCAGGAACTTCACCCGGCGGCCGGGGAGCGCGTTGACCACGCTTGTGACCATGCCGTAGACGACCATCGTGTTCGTCGCCATCACGGATAGGAAGATCGCGACCGCGAACAGGGCGCCGAAGGGTTCGATGATCGTCACAGGGTCGAACGCCATCGCGTCGCCGCCCCGCAGGACGACGTAGCCGATCGCGCTCGCGCCGAGCGTCATCGAGATCACCGTCGACAGGGTGTAACCGATTCCCGAGCCGACCACGCCCGCGCGGGTCGTCGATGCGAAACGGTTGAAGTCGGCCGAGAGCACCGTCCACGATATGGCGGTCGCGACCACGACATCGAACGCCAGTCCCGGGGAGTAGAACGGCTCGAGCGTCGCCGGGATGGCCGCGAACTCTGCCGGCGGGAACGTAGAGAACGCTACGACGAAGATGTAGGCGGCGATCGCGAGGATGACCGCGGCGAACCACGGTTCCACCCGAGCGACTCCGGCGTGGCCGAAGATCGCAAGGATCACGACGATCGTCTGGCAGAGCACCGCGAAGATGACGGGGTTCGAGAACCCGGTCATCGACGCGACGATGTAGTTGAGGGCGATCCCGGCGAGCATCGCCTGCACCCAGCTCCAGCCCATGAGGATGACCACGTTGGCGGCCACCGGCAGCAGGCTCCCGCGCGTCCCGAACGGTCCGCGCGTGATTGCCATCGTCGGCAGGCCGGTGCGCGTTCCGATCGCACCGACCGTCACGAGCACTGCTGCTCCGACGATCGTTCCGCCCACGATCAGAGCGATGACGAGGCCGAACGGCACATCCGGCACGAAGAGCGTGCCGGTCAGAAGGGTGGTGACCACAAGGTTCGCGGCCAGCCAGATCATGAGTACGCGGCCGAGCGAGTAGGTTCCGCGAACCGGGCCCGCGTCATCTGAGTTGGTGTCCAGTCGGCGGTCGAGACGGGTGTAGAGCGACATCTTTGGGCTCCTCGATGAATAGGGACTGGTCAGGGCTGGGGTGACAGGTGTTCGTGGATGGCGATGAGACCGGCAGAATCAGACCGGAAGACGATCGTTTCGCGCTCCCGGTAAGACATGGGTCCGTCCGCGGTGCTCACGCTCGTGCTGACGGAGTGGGTGAAGACGGCTCCGCCGGGAAACGCCTGCACCGCGGCCGCGCTCGATGCGCAGGATTGCACGCTCCAGCCGCCGCCCACCCATTCCTCCCACATGGCTTCGTAGGCAGCCCGGTCCTCGATTCGCGCAGGTTCGGTGTGGAAGACGAAGGTTGCGTCAGGTGCGAAGAGTGAGAAGTAGCGCGGGCCGTCGGTGGCGGCGAACGCCTCGACGATGGCGGATGCCGCGGCACGGACTTCTTCGTCCGTTGGGGTGGGCAGTGTCATGGGTGTCTCCTGCGTCGGGCTTGTCGGTCGGGTTCGGGACTTCTACGTCAGGTCGGGGCTTTGTCGGTCGGGGTGGGTCACCCCAGGCGCCATCGCGCTCAGCAGCTCGTAGACGACGTGGCTGGCCGCGACAGCGGTCAGCTGGGCATGGTCGTACGCGGGGGCGACTTCGACCACGTCGGCGCCGATGATGCGCAGGTCGGCCAGGGCACGCAGCATCCGTAGTAGTTCTCGACTCGTGAGCCCGCCCGCCTCCGGAGTTCCAGTTCCCGGCGCGTGGGCGGGGTCAAGTACGTCGATGTCGATCGAGATGTAGAGCGGCGCGTCTCCGACTCTGGCGCGGATGCGTTCGACGGCGGCCGCGACGCCGTGCTCTTCGACGAATTCGCTCGTGACGATCGCAAAGCCGAGCCGGGCGTCGTCTTCGAGGTCGTCCTTCGAGTACAGGGGGCCGCGAATTCCAACGTGCATGCTCGCGGTCAGGTCGATGAGGCCTTCTTCGGACGCCCGCCGGAAGGGGGTCCCGTGAGTCATCGGCGCCCCGAAGTACGTGTCCCACGTGTCGAGGTGGGCATCGAAGTGCAATACCGCGACGGGCCCGTGCTGCGCGTGCGCGACGCGAAGCAGCGGCAGAGCGATCGTGTGGTCTCCGCCGATGGCGACTAGTCGGTCGGCGTGCTCGCTGAGCTGGCGCGCGCCCGCCTCGATCTCGGCCACGGCAGCAGCGATGTCGAACGGGTTCGCGGCGATGTCGCCGGCGTCGGCGACCTGCTGGGCGTCGAACGGGAAGACGTCCTGCGCAGGGTTGTACGGTCGCAGTAGGCGCGAGGCCTCGCGCACATGAGCGGGGCCGAACCGAGCACCGGGTCGGTAGCTCACTCCGCTGTCGAAGGGAATCCCGACGATCGCGATGTCTGCCCGCTCGACCTCGTCGAGCCGCGGGAGTCGCGCAAAGGTCGCGATTCCGGCAAACCGGGGCACGACACTCGCGTCCACCGGCCCGCGGGGCTCATCCGTCGCATCTTTGCTGAACGGTTGCATATTTGACAACTTTCGGTACGCTATAGACAACTACAGCGCTACCGTACGCTGCCCCGTGCAGATCGTCAAGGACGAATGTGTGAGCAGCTTCGAGGAGGAACTGTGCGCGCCATCCACCCCACCGCCGAAGGCACCGCGACACCCATCGGCGCCAAGCTGCGCTCCGCGCGCACCGCTCAGGGCATGTCACTCGCCCAGGTCGCTCAGACGACGGGCCTCAGCAAGGGCTTCCTCAGCCGGGTCGAGCGCGACGAGACGTCACCGAGCGTGGCAACGCTTGTCCAGTTGTGTCAGGTGCTCTCGTTGCCCGTCGGAGCGCTCTTCGCCGAGCCCGACGTTCACCATGTCGCGTACGCCGACGCTCCCCGGATCAACTTGGGCGGAGTGCACGCCGACGAGCGACTGATGTCGCCGCGCGGCGAGGAGCGGGTTCAGCTGCTGCGATCAGAACTCGAGCCGGACGCGCACGGCGGGACCGATCTGTACACGATCAACTGCGACGTCGAAGCGCTCCACGTCGTCTCGGGATCACTCACCGTGCGATTCGCCGGTCGCACCGTGGCCGTCCACGCCGGCGACGCACTGACCTTCCCCGGTCGAGAGCCGCACACCTGGCAGGTCGAGGGCGGCGAGCCGGCCGTCGTGCTGTGGGTCATCGTGCCCGCGCCGTGGAGCGGCTCGGCCTGACCGAGACCGTGTCGTATTCGAACCCCAGCGTCCAGATCAGCGCAGGCAGGGGCGCGGCCGCCCGAAATCGTTGAGGAATCCGCTGATGGCATCCAGGAGCCCGGCAGATAAAACCCTGTCCAGGTCGGGACCGAGGCCGGTCATCCACTTCGTCCCTTCCGCAGCGCGGTGGTCCGCCACAGCTTCGTCGACGCGTTCGAAGGCGACGCTCGGGCCGGCGAAGTCGAACTCGGCCGCCCGCAGCACATCCGGGTCCACGTCGACCGCTTCACACTAAAGCCTGTCCGCGTCTCACTCTGAACGTTAGGCTTGCTAACAGAACCCTTGAGATCGGAGGAGCAGCATGAATGGTGACGGCACACAGAGTGAACCGATCCAAGACCAGCATTCTCAATCGGACGAGGACAAGGTGGCGGGGATTCTCGCACAGGAGGAAGCTGACCTCGCCGGCCACAGTGAGCCCCAAGTCCTCGACGCGCTGCGTGAACGATTCGCAGATGCTGGACACACCGTGAGCGAAGAAGCACTCCACGAGCATGCGCGTCGAATCGCCGGCCTCGACCCGAACGATTTTTCCAGCAAAACACGGTGACTTCCTAACGACGATGCAGCGCCACCATCGCGGATGCCGACAGGGTTCTGCGTGGGCATTCAGGAACGGCGTAGGAACCGGATCAGAACCGCGGACCCAGGCCAGCGACAAACAGTAGCGTCGCCGCTACCGGCCGAGCACCCCTCGACATGTGCGAGTCCTCATCGCGACGGCGGAATCTGGACGGGGCGGCCTGGGTGCGAGCCTCTTCGGTCACCCCACTCTCGGCGAGCGGATCGGGGTTACTGCCCATCGAGGCGGCCACCCGTTCTCCACCGCGTCGACGCGGTCGGATGCCAGAAGCGGGAGCGAGTGACCTCTCACTCTCTCCCGGCTTCATCAGCAAGGGGGTCGTCCCGTCCCCTTCCGAGTATCGCCAGGAACAGGGATCGCAATAAGAATCGCTCAACGATGGTTCGGCGACCGCAAGGAGGTGCGCGAGGGAGAATGCTCCGCACGGTCCCGGATGCCCCGGAGCATCCGCTCGGTCATGAGGAAGCTCACCATCTCGATCGGCTCCACGAGTACCTTGGCCCAGTCGGTGAGGTACGCGTACCGCTCGCGAACGACAAGCCGCGTCGCCCCGTCGGTTCGAGGTTGAAGGACAAACGCCCACGTGAAATCGTAGGGCGCTCCGGCGCCCGTGCCGTCGAGGGCGATCGCCATCGCGCCGGCTAGCCCTCGCATCCACACCATGAGGTCACTATCTCACCCGTGCAAATCGAGGGCAACGGATGCCGCCACACTGGAGTCTGGCGCGCGCCCGACCTCATGGACTAACGACGCTCGAGCAATAGTCCGGCGGACACTGACTCGGATCGGACCCAGCGCGAGGGGCAAATTCATTCGCTGCTCAGCGGTGTCGACGCCCAAAGGGCAGGTCGATAAAACCACACCCATCAAGAAGGCGCGGAACGCAAACTTCCGCTGGGGCTGGGAAATCAATATCGCCGTCCGCGTCGACTCCGAAACCCCTGGGAAGCACCGGTTTCCCGGACTGGCCGTCGCCGCAGATCTCGCACACAACTCAAGAATCGCGACCGGAAACGGACGCGAGAACCCCATAAACCAGAAATGGCTACTGAGAAGCCTCAGGAGCAATTTCTTGCTGTTTCGACCGGACCGTTTCGTAATGAGTTTCGTAAACGGCCCATTTGGTGGGACTGACAGAATTTGAACCCGCGACCCCTTGAAGGCTCAGGCCTCAACTCTGTCTTCGCCGAACATCCCGCAATACTCGCGGATTCCCTTATGTCGACAGGGAACCGGGCGGTTCGCTGCCTCCAATTGTACTTTGTCAATTTGGGTCGAATCGAGATGAATGTGATGAGTAAATGATGACCATTTGAACCGTCGCGGTCGGCACCGCGATCCCACGTCCTTCAGCACCTTGGGTCGCGACTTAGGACTCTGAGGGCACCAAAGGCAGTTCGGCTCCGTAGTTCCACGACAAGATGGCCGGCTGCTCTCGGTAATAGCTCAGCACGGAGACTGATCCAGCATCCAGGCTGATTTGAGCACCGAATCGAGGGGCCATCCTCAGGTATACGGCGGTGAGAATGCGCAGGAAATGTCCGTGCGCAACCAGGGCGACATCTCCCTCCTCCATGGCAGGCAGCACCCGCGTGAGCACCCGCGACGCGCGGGCGGCGACCTCCTCCACCGTCTCACCAGGCGTTTCACCACGAATCACGCCGTGGGTGAATGCGCTCCAGTTGTAGCCGAGTTCACTGCGGATGTCCCGCGTCGTACGCCCCTCGTACCCGCCGTAGTCCCACTCAACGAGAAACGGATCGACCTCAGCATGAAGGCCAGCGAGCTCAGCGGTGCGTCGCGCACGCTGCAGCGGCGAGGTCAGCACGAGGGAGAAATCGTAACCGGCCACTAACCTGCCCGCGCCGCGGGCAAGTCCCTCTCCCCGGGCAGTGAGCGGAACATCCGTGAGCCCAGTGTGTTTGCCAGCCTTTGACCACTCCGTCTCCCCATGGCGCAAGAGAATCAGCTTCCCCGACGGGTTATCCGGAGCGGGGTGGCTGGGCAGCGGCTCGATCGTGAACATACGGCAACAGTAGTATCGCACCCCCGTTTCGATGGAGGTTCTTGATTGCTGGAAAGGCCAACGTTCACTCCTGCGGGTGTTCGAAGCGGGTGGGGGAACGGGCATCCCAGCCACCACGCGGCTACGGCCGTTCATGGTGAGCGCAGACGGCTCGGAAAGCGAAGAGCTGCTCGCCCACCCCGGAACAACGGATGTTTCAGGCAGCACTTACACGAGGACGATTCGGGATGAGAACGTGCCGGCAGGATTCTCCCGTCGCAACATAGTACTAGACAAGTCCGTCCTGGCGAGTGTCTAAAAATGCCGCAGAGTGCTAACCGTCTTGGCCGAGCCGACCTGATCGACGGCCTCCGGGACCTTGTCCAACGTCTGCAGGGCGACGGTTTGAGCACCGGTGTCTACTTCATTGGAGGCGCCGCATTGTCCCTTCGATACATCCCTGATCGTGGTCTCACCGACGATATCGACGCTGAGATTCGTCCCTCTTCCCGAGCGCTTGAGTACGCCCTCGAGATCGCCGACAACCGAGGGCGGGGTGGCGACTGGCTCAACGCCCACGCCGAGACATACATACCCATAGCGAAGAACCCCGGCTGGGAATCCCTCTACGACGATGACTTTGTGTCCGGGTGGGTGGCCTCACCGCCCGCAGCCCCGCCGGCTCCAGAACGGGGACCGTCCCGGAGCAACTAACGACCCACCAACGCCCCAGCCACCGGACACCACGCCAAGGCCAGAACCGGAGGGACATTCTCGCCCGTTGCTCATCATCTGCGGTTAACTGACCGGCGTCGAGGCGCTCGTCACTGCGAACCGAGCGACAAGCGCACCTCGACCTCGCGTTCGACGAAGATCCATTCCTCGGTGCTCCGCAACTCATCGNTGATGGAGCCGCCGGGCCACAGCTGGCAGCGAGTTCATGGAACGTCGGATGTGGTGGCTGGTTTCCTCGAAAATCTGCCGGCGTTCGTCTTGGGCCAGTTCCCACCACTCCTTTGACTTGGTGATGGGGATAAAGGAGGCGACGGTCGCGCCGGGTCGGCCCAGAGCCGGTGACCGCGCCGTCAACTCGGCCAGTTCGGCAGCGGTCGTGTAACGCTGATGACTAACGGTGCCGCGCAGGGTCCACCCCGGGGCGTCCGTGGCCGATGACCCCGACAACCATGATTCATCCTCTGCCGCTCCTTCACGAATCAGCAGACGCGCGGCGGCGGGGAGCCCATCACCGGTCACCGCGATGATGCGATCAATACGCCACTGGCCAGCATCGCCTGCAGTGAAAGTGACGGGTAGGGCGTCGGTCATTGGAACTCCTGACGGTATCGGCGACTTCGACGCTAACATCATCTTGAAAACCGCCCCAGCAGGCTCTGATGGCGTGCGATCAGGCATCCTCAGGTCGACGCCCCAGCGTCAGCCCAAAAAGGTTCGGCCGCCAGATCTGGGCCTGGCGTTCATCATGGTTGACGGTGACCAGCTCAGCCCGGTCGATTGCTTGGTTGGATCCTCGGGCTTCCAGGGGGGTGCCTCCTGTGACTCCTCGTCGTGCTGCGGCCTTCTCACCGACGTGCTCTGCGATGAGGACGTCGATGGTGGCACCGCCGCGGGTCCACCGGTGCTGATGGCCCTCTGGGCTTTCACCGGCGGACTCGAAGCCGACGTCAACGAGAGCTTTAGTCAAACGATGCCGTCCTCAGCGTCAATTGTCTCCCACTCGACGACGCGGCCGAGGGTCGGGACGGCGTCGGCCTTCGTGACCTCGAAGTTCAGCCACTTCGCGTCCCACCCATGCTTCAGTGCGACTCGTTCGGCGGCGGCAGCGACGGAATCGTCCGAGCCGGGGCGGACGTGAAGGACATCCAGGTCCTGCGTGGTCCCCCGATCGAAGTAGCACAGGGCGAGCGCCGCACCGCCCACGAGCCGGATGTCGGCCACCTCACCCGACTTACGAAGCTCGGCGACGAGATCACGGAGGCCGATGATGATCGCGTTGCGGTCCAGCGCGGTGCCGGACATCAGACGCTCGCGAAGGTATCTGCCCATGCAAGAACGCCGCGTTCGGCGAACTCGTTCGGCACGTCATCACGTTCGGGCGCGGGGTCGGCCGGGTCGACCCGAAACACGACAGGTTCGGTCAGTGCGCGATCGGGGTTGTTGACCCATCCAGGCAGCGGGATGTTCTCTTGATTGAGCCGCCATGCCACGAGAGCCGCGATGGCGGCATCCCACATATGATCGCCGGTGGGTTCCGGCTCCGTCAGCCCAAGGATTCCTCGAACGAGTCCGTGTTCGGCGATGAGATTATCGTTCAACTGAAGCAAAGCCCGGAGCGCGCGGTCTGTATCCTTCGCTCGAAGATGCTCTCTGATCGCCTCTGCGGAGCTGGCAGCGTCATCACGACGCGTGGGAGCGGCATACAGTCGGTGTCCGGCGCCGGCGAGCAGCCGATCGACCGTACTGTAGGCAGCATCCCGTCCACGCTCATGATGGGAGACGCTGGCCTGGTCAATGCCGGTTAGCTCTGCGAGTCTCGCCTGAGTGAGGTGTTTGCTCCGGCGAGCGGCGCGGACGAGAGTAGATGAAGCTGCCACAATCGTTTCCTCCTTATTTCCAATATGACTTGTGCATCATATTCTAGTGCGCACTCGATGCAACCCGTGCCTGAGGGTGCTTCTAACCCGGAGCCAGCGCACAGTCGTGGAATGACCGCGGACCCGACGCGGTCCTGACCGGCGCACCGCGCGTCACCTCGGCAGCCGCGTCGCAAAGCTCGGGCAAGTCGCCATCTAAACTGAGCTTGGTGCCCACGGAAGGAACCTCAATGAGCATGGAAGGCGCGGCCTGGAGCTCGCTACACAAGATCTCGACCGCCAGGGACGGCAAGCACGGCTTCTCCCGTGAGTCCGTGCGGCGGATCATGACGTTCGCGGTGCCCTACCGGTCCAAGCTGCTGATCTTCATCGCCCTCTCCATCGTGGGAGCTTTCCTCGCGGTCGCGACGCCGGTACTCGCCGGCCAGGTGGTCGACGTCATCGTCGCCCAGGGCGAGGTCACCACGATCGTTTGGCTCGCCGTCGTCATCGCCCTCGTGGCCGTGGCCGACGCCGCCGTGTCACTCGTGACGCGCTGGTACTCGGCGCGGATCGGCGAAGGCGTGATTTTGGACCTCCGCACCTCCGTCTTCAACCACGTGCAGAAGATGCCGATCGCGTTCTTCACCCGCACGCGGACGGGCGCCCTCGTGAGCCGCCTCAACAACGATGTGATCGGCGCCCAGCAGGCCTTCAGCGGCACGCTGTCCGGCGTGGTTACGAACCTCGTGGCGCTGATCCTCACCCTGATCGTCATGCTCAGCACGTCCTGGCTCGTGACGGTTCTCGCCGTGATCATGCTCCCCATCTTCCTGGTACCCGCGCGCCGCATGGGCAGCCGCCTCGCCGCGCTGCGCCGCGAGGCCGCCGATCACAATTCCGCCATGAGCACGCAGATGACCGAGCGCTTCTCGGCGCCCGGCGCCACCCTCGTCAAGCTGTTCGGCCGGCCCGACGAGGAGGCCGAGGAGTTCCGCGTCCGCGCCGCCCGCGTCCGCGACATCGGGGTCCGGACCGCGATGCTGCAGTTCGTCTTCTTCACCGCACTGATGCTCGTCTCCGCTCTCGCCCTCGCGCTCGTGTACGGGCTCGGCGGCTCCCTCGCACTCGCCGGCCAGCTGAATACCGGTGACGTGGTCACCCTGGCGCTCCTCCTTACCCGCCTCTACGCGCCGCTCACCAGCCTCGCAAACGCACGGGTGGAGATCATGAGCGCGGTGGTCAGCTTCGAGCGCGTCTTCGAGGTGCTGGACCTCGACCCGCTCATCAAGGAGAAGCCCGACGCCGTCGCCGTCCCCGAAGGCCCAGTGGCCGTCGAGTTCGATAACGTCCGCTTCGCCTACCCGTCCGCGGACAAAGTCTCCCTCGCCTCTCTCGAGGAGGTTGCCACGCTAGACACCCGAGGCGGCGAGGAGGTGCTGCACGGCGTGTCCTTCAGGATCGAGCCGGGGCAGACCGTTGCCCTCGTTGGTACGTCCGGTGCCGGCAAGTCCACAATTGCGCAGCTCCTCTCGCGCCTATATGACGTCGACAGCGGCGCCGTGCGCCTCGCGGGGACGGATGTCCGCGATGTCACTTTCGTCTCCATGCGGCACACCCTGGGCATGGTGACGCAGGACGGCCACCTGTTCCACGAGACCATCCTCTCCAATCTGCGCCTCGCGAGGCCGGAGGCGTCCGACGACGAGGTGTGGGACGCTGTCCGCCGTGCGCGGCTCGAGCCGCTCATCCGGTCCCTGCCGGACCAGCTGGACACCATGGTGGGAGAGCGCGGCTACCGACTGTCCGGGGGCGAGCGCCAGCGGATGACCATCGCGAGGCTCCTGCTCGCCCAGCCGCGCGTCGTCATCCTCGACGAGGCGACGGCGGCGCTGGACTCGACGTCTGAGGCCGCCGTGCAGGCGGCGCTTAGCGAGGCGCTCGAGGGACGGACGGCGATGGTGATCGCACACCGCCTCTCCACCATCCGCAGCGCGGACCTGATCCTCGTGGTTGAGGACGGCTCGATCGTGGAGCGCGGTACGCATGAGGAACTGCTGGCTGTGGGTGGGCGGTACGAGGAATTGCACCGGACCCAATTCGCCGTGCAGAAGAATGATGCGGCCGATGAGGAAGCGCTGAGCCGGACCTAGTCGCTGAGCTCGGTACCCCTGCCCCGAGCGCCTCGGAAAGTCGTCTCATCACGTTTCGTTTAATGGGGACTGATGACGACTTGATTGACTCTGACGAGCTCCAACGAGTCAACTGGACCCGGGGCAGTACCGCACGCCCCATTCGAACTGCTCCACGCCACGCCGGCACGATCCCGTGGCCTGACAGTACGCTTGGGTCACCAGGCCCCAGAGGCGCTGAGGCGCTGAGGAGGCACCATGTTCAAGCCATCTCGATCAATCACCACGGCGATGCCGTCGGATCTCGCTATCTCGCGCGCTGCGGCCCGTCGCCCGCTTGAAGAGGTTGCAGCCGACATGGGCATCGGTCCACACCTGCTGGAACCGCACGGAAGTGCAGCGTCGAAGATCTCCCTCGATGCGATCGATGAGCTCCGTGACCGTCCACGGGCCAAGTATGTCGTCGTCACCGCAATCACGCCGACTCCACTCGGGTCGGGCAAGACGACCACCGCGGTCGGGCTCGGTCAGGGCTTCCGGCACATCGACAAGCTCGGGATCGTCGCGATACGGCAGCCGTCGATGGGGCCGACGTTCGGCATCAAGGGCGGAGCCGCTGGTGGCGGCCACGCTCAGGTGGTCCCGATGGAGGCACTGAACCTGCACCTGACCGGCGACACGCACGCCGTTACCGCGGCCCACAATCTATTGTCGGCGATGATCGGCAACCACATCCACAAGGGAAACCGTCTCGGGTTCGACCCCCATGAGATCACCTGGCGACGTGTCCTCGACGTCAACGATCGCGAGCTGCGCACCATCATCACCGGGCTCGGCGGTCCTGACGACGGCAATCC
Organism: Cryobacterium sp. M23; assembly: GCF_002929655.1. Taxonomy (NCBI): domain Bacteria; kingdom Bacillati; phylum Actinomycetota; class Actinomycetes; order Micrococcales; family Microbacteriaceae; genus Cryobacterium; species Cryobacterium sp. M23. The sequence continues at coordinate 10,025 of NZ_PJJV01000042.1, read as the reverse complement.
GTTCCAATCCGGTTTCGACATCTCCGCAGCCAGCGAGGTGATGGCGTTGTTGTCGCTGTGCACGTCGTTGCGGGATCTCCGTGAACGGATGGGAAGAATCGTCGTCGGCTACAACCGCGGCGGCGAACCGGTGACCGCCGAGATGCTCAAGGCGGCCGGCGCCATGACCGCGATACTCAAGGACGCCATCAAGCCGAACCTGATGCAGACCGTGGAGCAGACGCCAGTGCTCGTCCACAGCGGTCCGTTCGGGAACATCGCCACCGGTAACTCCTCGGTCGTCGCCGATCTGATCGGCATCCAGGCCGGCGACTACCTCATCACCGAGGCGGGGTTCGGTGCAGACATCGGCGCGGAAAAGTTCTTCAATATCAAGTGCCGTGCCTCCGGGCTGGCACCGGATGCCGCCGTCATCGTCGCGACCGTGCGTGACCTGAAAACTCACTACCGGGTCGTCGCCGGCCGACCGCTGCCACCGGAGATGCTCGCCGAGAATCCCGACGATGTCATCGCCGGGGCAGCGAACCTGCGCCGGCAGATCGCCAACATCCGACGGCACGGAGTGACGCCGGTCATTGCGGTGAACGCATTTCCCACCGACTACGACAGTGAGCATCAAGCGATCATGGACGTCGCGGCAGAGGAAGGTGTGCGCGCGGCGATCAGCTACCACTTCACCGAAGGCGGCAGGGGTGCGGTCGAGCTGGCCGAGGCGGTTGCGGAGGCCTGCGCTGAACCGTCGGGCTTCCACCGGCTCTATCCCGACGAACTTCCCTTGGTCGACAAGATCGATGTGATCGCGCGCGAGATGTACGGCGCCGACGGCTTGGACCTCTCGCCTCTGGCAGCTCGGCAACTCGACAAGTACGAGCGGGCAGGCTTCGGCAGCCTGCCGGTGTGCATCGCCAAGACACACCTGTCCCTGTCGGCCGACCCCAAAATCAAGGGAGCACCCACCGGGTGGCGACTGCCGGTGCGTGAGGTGCGTGCGTCGATCGGGGCCGGGTTCATCTATCCCCTCTGCGGCGACATGCGCACCATGCCTGGTCTCTCGTCCGCACCGGCAGCCGAACGCATCGACATCGACGACAACGGCGAGATCGTCGGGTTGTCCTGATCGGCGGACCCGGCCGGGCACGTCGGGCTTCTCGATGAAGCCTTCCCCGCCCACGAACCGGCAGTGAACGATGGTCTAAAAAGCCCGGAAGTCGAGCATCGATTCCTCGACGGCGAGAACCGACCAGGTGCCGCCCTCGGCATCCGTGAACGCGTACGCGGGGACCACCAGGACGCTCCCGTCCGGCTGCCACTGGCTGGTGAGACCGAGCTGTGGGCTGACGATCTCAACCTTGTTCACGGGCCATGAGACCGAGGTACCGGCGACTGGTGTCGCGGGCGGCTCCATCGGCGCCACCCACTCCTCGGTCGTCAACGCCTGATCACGGAGGGCCATCGGCAGAACCGTCGGTGCTCCGCTGAACCGCGGGTCTGAGAGTCGTTCGAAGCCCTCTTGCTCACTTACCACCGGGTACATCCCCAGAGCAACGACGTCGGCGAGGGCACCGTTGGCGGAGACGACACCATCTTCTGCCATCTCCAATGACCAACCTTTGTCGAGCTGCTGCCCGTCGATGACCGGTTTTGCCTCGGCGGCTCGCGTGGGAGAGCCTTCCCACACCTGAGAGGTAAATTCGAACGCGGCAGGGTCCTGGCCGGCGGCGACGAGGAGCGCGCGAAGTGCTCCGATCGCAGCGTCTTCGCTGGGCGGCTCGCCGGTCGGCTCGCAGACCTGATCACCCTCGCACTGCCACGGGTTCACCTCCGGGTTCTGGAAGTAGAAGGACAGCATGCCGTCGAGACTCACTGACAGGCTCGGGGCGCTGCCGTCCTGCGGGCCGGCGACCCAGCTGCCATCGCGCAGTTCGACTGGTAACCCGATGCCGAGCGCCGCGGCGAGCGCGGTGACCTTGTCTGAGCTGGATGCCGAACGGGGGTCGTAGGCGTAGGCCTGAGCTGTGCCCGCCTGTGTGCCAAGACTGGACGCGCTGAAGGCGTTCCGGCCGGATCCGTAGGGGTAGGTCAAGGGAGACATCTTCTGGTCGGTAGCGGCGCCAGAGCCCACGGCTGGCTCTATTCCGCCTTGCGTGACGATTTCGGGGCCCCCGTTGGACTGCGAAGTGATGGGCGGTGCAGCGCCGTCGGCGAGGCTCATTGGCCCGCCTGTGGTCGCTCCGATCCCGTATCCCGCGCCACCCACGATCGCAATCGACGCCGCGACCGCGACGAACGGGAGCCAGCGTGGCCGTCGGCTTGCTCGTGCCTGGGCCAGGTCGGCCGCGGGTGTCGATCCGGCCATCGGTTCAGCCTCAGAACCGGTCATCCGAGCGACGACCTCGTCGGCGAACCCGGCACGCGCCTCGACATCCCCCGCTGGGTCGGCGGCACGCAGCCGGGCAACCAGGTCTCGTTGTTTGTCGTCGTCGTTCATATCGATCAGCCTCCGGAATTTCGGTTCACCTGTTATATGTGCGGGGCGTGCCGAATCTTGCAGAAGCCCTAGAACGACATCCGCTCGCCCCAGGCTTCTCGCAATCGCTTACGCGCGCGCGACAGCGCGGCGTCGGCCCCGGATCGGGAGATACCGAGCACCTCGGCGAGCTCGGCTCCGTCGAGACCCTCCCACGCGTGGAGGAGAAGGATCTGCCGGTCGCGCTCCCCCACGCTTGCAAGCGCGCCGCGGAGTTCCGCATCGAACAGGAGGTTCAACTCCGGATCGCCGTCGACTCGCACTACGCCCGACTCGGGCACCTCGTCGACGGGAAGATCGATGTGCTTCCTGCGCGAATTCGCGAGCGTGAATCCCGCCGTGCGATACAGCCACGGCAGCACCGCCTCCCGTGGCAAATCATTGCGGCGTCGCCAAGCCGTCGCGAAGACCTCAGCGGCCAGGTCCTCGGCATCCTGACGCGGTCCGCGGCGGGCGAAGTAGCGCACGAGCGCAGTCGAGTGCGCCCGGACGATCACGGTGAACCAGTCGACGTCGGCCGCCGTCTTGGGCGGGTCCGCGCTGTCAGGCATCGCCGCTCCCTCGCTCATGTCGGCGGTGGCTGGGGTGTTGGCGATCCTCACATACTGAATATGTCGCTTCCGCCGTAAGTCTTGCACGCAGCGCCCCGAATTTTCGGAGGTCGGGTCACCATCCTGCTGACGAACTTCAACCCCCGCAAAAATCCCGCTCACAATTCAAGAATCGCGACCAAAACCGGACGCGAGAACTCCTTAAACCAGAAATCGCTCCTGAGAAGTCTCAGGAGCGATTTCTTCTTGTTTCGACCGGACCGTTTCGTGAAGAGTTTCGCAAACGGCCCCTTTGTGGGCCGTTTGCGAAAGCCAGCAGGGAGAGGATCGTCGGTGAAGGTGGAGCTCCATTTCCTCCACAGCCCTCATTGTTTTCCTCCAGGAAGGCCAGCGCCTGACCAGTCTCGGATCGGTCCCAGCGCGAGGCGCGAATCTATTCGCCGCTCAGCGGCGTCGACGTCCAGTGCAGCTTGTTCGAAGTGGGATAGGGCAATCGCTTGGTTCGCGGATCGAAGTCAGCATCCGACGCGTTGATCACAAGCGGGCGGACTCCCCTGGCAACCATCGCGGCACGATCCGACCCGCCTAGTTCTTCAATCAGCCTCTGACGGACCGGCTCGATCGCCTCGAAGAGGAGATCATCCACAGCCTCCACGAGTTCAAGGAAGCGGCTCACCATCGGCGGCGGGAGCGTCTGAGAATAGGTCGCTGCCGTCACATCTCTCACCCGCAGGGTGCCCGCATCAAGGATTCCAACGGGGAAGGTCGTGTAGAGCTCAGACTGGGAATGTGCAATCGTGGTGTTCCTGAACGCGCCAACAAGCCAATGGAGGTCCTGGAATTCGGCAGGGATCACGATGTGCTTTGTCAGAGGCTTTCGCACCTTTGAGTCGAAGAAGGTCCGACAGTAGGCGAGAGAAGCGAAACCGATCAGGTATGCCGCCGCATCCCGAAGTGGGGATTCTTCCCCGGCCCCGCTCGCAAGCTCGAGGGCATGACGAGCCTCACTGAGGTCTACCCCATAGCTGGAAAGTTCCACGAACAACCGCGCGTCTGGGAAATCCGGGATCATCACGGTCTCGAAGGCTGTCACGCCGCCGTTGCTCACAAGACCATCATCTCTGACACCGTCTACCGCAACGCAACTACCGCCGCAAACAGCTCCGCAAGCACGTCATTCTGGTTATGCCAACGAATGAGCCGCAAACACGACGGGTGACTGACTAGGCAGATCATGATGTCCGGTCCTCAGGAACGACACGAGCAATCGATAAGGCCCTATTGCAGAGCCCGCTGCCGGAAACCGTCCTTCGCGACCGGCAGAAAAGCATTTACCGTGTTGACGTTTTCCTCAAAGCTTTCGACCATCAAGGCTGTCAGCTTTCCTTCGCGAGCAGCTACGCAGAGCACAGATCCGAGGCTAGCTTCTTTTGCGAAGCCCCGCGATAGCTTCTGGTTTCGTGAGATCGATGAAGACCTTGATCTCAGCCGTTCGCTCGCGGCCTCCGGGCTCACTCCACGTCACTGTGCCTGTGTAGCCGGGCCAAGCGAGCCCGCCATTCGTGTTCAACGTTTTCGGGCTAGGCCAGTTGGTACAGAGCGCCAGCGGTAGGGAGCCGTTCGGAGTTAGCTGACCGGCCACTGTTGCCGTGAGGGTCTTTTCGCTGAGGAAATCGAACGGGTTCTTAAACGAAACGTGAGGGTTCACTGCAACGCCATTGCCCACGTTCTCGATCGTCCAACCGTTGTAGACACCGCCGCCTGTGGAAGGCTCGCTTCCCACCACGAGCATCCGGGCCTTCCCTTTGTCGGGCCGAGCCCCATAAGCGGTGAAGCCCATCCAAAACGTCGCGATGGCCGCCAGAAGGGCAAACGCCGCCGCCACAATACTGATCCAGATAGAAATCCAAGGATCAATGATCGTAGCGGCCTTAACAATGACTTCCCCCAAAGTAAACATTCGATGAGCTTATCGGTCGTTGGAACACGATCCACCGTGACGACCAACTACCTAGCCCGTTCCGGCTGGTTTGGTAGGCGGCCGGCCGAAGCCCTCGTCGCGGCCGGGCAGGACCTCACGGTGCGTGCTGCCCCTGGAACGCGGAGGACGAACCGGGCGCGACGCGAGGCGGTGAAGAGCGCGGCGGTCCGGGGCCAGATCCAAAGTCACGTCGGCATCGATACGGCGCCGTGCTTGATCTTCATTCATAGCTACAGGGGTGACCACAATTTATCCCAGGCGTCGGGACCGCCGAACCTGTGTCCTAGCGCGAGCGCACGCTAATCGGTCCAGCCCGATGTCCGAATTTGGAACTAAACGTCCGGCAAGTCCCAACTCCCGTAACCCAAATAAAACGCGAGAAATGGGTCGGCAATCGAGAGCACGTCCTCTTTGTAGGCGATTGCCGCGTCGGTTCCATCACGATTGTCTTCGGCGATGCTTGCCAGCTGTTTGAGCGCCTGCGTTATCTGCTGACTTCTTGTCGGATCAGACTCGATAAATTTTTCAACGGCACCTGTGAGGACCCGGTAATGATATTCGCGTTTCGGAAGGAGGTCAGAAATCCCCAGGAGAGTCAAGCCATAGATGTCGGTAACGCGACCGTCGTTTAGAGTGCGGGCGGTGCGTGGCGTACCCCGCGTCGCAGCGCCCTGTTTCAACTTCGGAAAGACGCCCGGCTCATGCCGGTCAGCGACACTACGGAAGAGGCTCTGCCAAGATGTGGGTGGGGAAAGGTCGTATCCTGCCTCACGTGATTCGTAAAAGTCGTTATCCCAAAGCAAGTCCTGGCACAACTGCTGCATCAAGAAAGGTGCCCCAAAGCTAGCGTCCGCTAACTCTATTGCAACTACATCGTGGGGGTCCGCGACACTGAGTACCTCAAATCCCTTTCTAGCAATCTGAACGAGCTCGTCACGATCCCACCCCGAGACTTCTACTTTCCACACTCGGCCATCCATATCGCGGGTTGACCGCACTATGTCGAAGGCCTCATGTGGCACGGCGATCATGATGACGCGCGTCTTCAGGATGAGTTCCTTGACTGCCAAAGTCACAGCCTTGCGCACCCCTTCGTCTATATAGTGAAAGTCGTCAACAACGATCGGTACCGGCGTGTGCGCAAGGTACTCCAAGACTGTGCTCGCGGCCGTCCGAATGTGCGACCCGCCGACCTGTTCATTTCTCTCGAACTTCGGTCGCAGAGACAGTTTCGCGCGGAGAAACCCTGGAACGGAGCCACTAATTCCTGCGTCTACGGCAACACTGTGGCCGGTCCCTTGACGACGTTCCACTGTCGTATATGCATCGAGACGATCGACAATTGTGGACCAAAAATCATCGACGCTCGCGATGCGGTTACCGCTAACCCATACAGCGAAATCACGTGGGAGAAGGTGCTCCACGAGAACGGTCTTGCCAGCTTTGCTTGGACCGGATATGACAAGACACTTGCCCCGCTGCCGGAGGTACCGCGTAACTTCGGACTCCAAAGCTTTACTCGCGCGCGGGTTGTATGTCACGTCCGGATAGTTGCCTGCGATAAAAACATCAGCGACTTCGATTGGCTCGTATGACATTTCGCCACGCTAGCAGTTGGATGGGTTTCGCACGGGATCTACCTATGCCTACTCCTGGGCAACCGGGACTGTCCCGAGTTCAGTTGAAATAAAGGTAGTGTCTTCAGTTGGCCTTGAGGGCCACGTTTATTGTCTCAAACTCGATCGGGGCGAGCAGATACAGATCAGCCTTGAGTTCGACAGCACAGAGTCATTGACGTCGTACCTACCAACTGAAACGGTCGGTCATGCATACGAAGTAGAAGCGCTGCCGGTGTCGTCGGCGATCGGCACGACCGGCCGCATCCGGTGGAATTCAGCACCAGGCGAAGGTTTGCTGCCAACGGGCGAGGCCCGTTGGAGTGTTCCGAGCGCACAGGCAACAGCACAGCTCAATTTGCTCATCGCCGGTGCGTTGCTCGGCATCGCCGCCTCTGTTGCAGTGGAGCTACTTCTGGAGTTTCTCCGAAGCTTCCGGCAGAAGCCGACACCGCCCCGACGGACATGAATAAGACGACGATTCAGCTTTCGTGTGACAGAACTTGGGGCAGATGATCGTAGTTCAGTCTGTTGAGTCTTCTGAGCGCACTACGAGGTAGCACGTGAATATGGCCTTGACCCCGGATGGTGGACACCTCACAAGAGAGAATGTTCATCATGGGAAACACACGCCGGGAGTTCACTCCTGAGTTCAAAGACGAGGCCGTCAAGCTGGTGATCAACACCGGTCGGGCCGTCGCAACCGTGGCCCGCGAGCTCGGCATCAAGGAAGCCACTCTGGGCCGGTGGGTGAACCTGTTCAAGGCCAGCCAAGACGCCGGCGAGGCCGGGATCACGGAGACGGAGAAGGCCGAATTGCTGCGGCTACGCAAAGAGAACGCCGACCTGAAACTGGACCGGGCGTTTCTAAAAAAAGCCTCCCTCTTCTTCGCCCAGGAAGCCTCGGATACGAACGCCAAGCGTTCGCACTGATGCTGGTGGAGAAGACCAACTTCAGCATCGTCCGCATGGTCCGCCTCCTCGCCGTGTCCCGGTCGGGCTACTACGCCTGGCTGGGCCGCAGCCCGTCGGAGCGGGCGGTCCGGCGGGAGAACATCGAGCAGAAGGTCGCCTGGTTCCACAGCGACTCAGACGAGGTCTACGGGGCCCCGCGGATCCTCGCCGACCTCCGCGCCGATGGCGAGATCATCTCTCGCAAGACCGTGGCCACGACCATGCGCCGCCTGGGATTGGTGGGCATCAGCCCCAAACGGTGGCGCACCACGACGGTCAGCCAGGCCGAGGACGCCTACCCCGTCGACGCCGTCAAACGGCAGTGGGATACCGGGGCCCTGAACCAGGTCTGGGTGGGCGATATCACCTACCTGCGGACCTGGGAAGGGTGGCTCTACTTGGCGACCGTGATCGACGCGCACTCGCGCCGTGTGATCGGCTGGGCCATCGCCGACCACATGCGCACCGACCTCATCCAAGACGCCCTGATCATGGCCATGGCCCTCCGCGGTGAACGGCCCGAGCAGGTCATCTTCCACTCCGATCGCGGCACCGAATACGCGTCAGCGCAGATCACCGCGTTCGCGAAAGCGCACCGAATCACCCGTTCGATGGGCTACACCGGGGTCTGCTGGGACAACGCGATGGCGGAAAGTTTCTTCGCCACACTCAAGACCGAGTTCTACCACCGACGCGTCTGGCCCAGCAAAAACAAGGCATCCAGAGAGGTCGGCGCCTGGATCGAGGACCGCTACAACCGTCGCCGCCGGCACACATCCCTCGGCCAGGTCAGCCCCGTCGACTTCGAGCTGCGATACTCAAACCAGAACGCGGTCTTCGCTAAAGCCGCATAACCCCGTGTCCACTAACCGGGGGCAAGGCCAATAGACGGAAAGCAGCACCTCGTGATTCACCGCGGTTTCGCTTTCGCGCTCGGCTGTTAACACCGTGAGCAGAACGGAGGGCCATTGACAGTCACCGGAGGCACTCTCTAGGTTCGTAAGTGCCCGATCCCTCGTGCACTGCGCTCCTCGTCGACGTATACGAGGCGAGGGTCCGTACGTGAACGAACGGCTCTTCATCCTGCTAAAAACGCCATCGCAGAGGGACGGTTCCAATGGTCGACGCACTCACGGCAACTGATCAGGCCATCGTTCGAGCGATCAACACGGACTCGATTGACGCGGAAAATCTTGTAAGCCGAGAGGGCTGGATCCGAATCTGTGCTGTCCGAGGTCGCCACTACCGCGCCGTTGACGAGGAAGCGTGGCAGGATCTCTGCGCCAAGCGCGGATACTTGCAGCTCCGACGTAATTCGCGCGGGTTCTGAAGAGCGAACTGAGGTGGATAGCACGCCCTTCTGCTTAGTGAATCGCTGCCCAGTCGGGGGCTTCTCGACTCTCTCTAGTGCCGCCCCATCGCATGCTCGGGTGATGACGACGTCCTCGATTCCCGACAGCAACGGGGTCACCGAGCAGGCAGCCCCCTCACTCGCATTTGCCAGGGACGGCACGGAAGACCGCGCGATCGGGTTCACCCTCAACGGGATACAGCATGAGCTCGCGCGTGCGACCGTGTCAGCGCGACTCACGGAGGCGGCCCCAGAAGTCATCCTGAAGCATGCAGTTCGCGTCAACGCCATCTGGTTCCCGGTCATGCAAGCATTCGAGACGGCGACCGGCATTCCCCGGGCAGATTTCAAGTCTCGGGCCGCCAGGAGACACCTCGCGACCCTCGGCGACGAGATCCGGGGCGAGATCAGTCCACCCGCTTCGGAGCCCGCCGATGTGCCAGCCACATCACCATCACCGCTGGTCGATGAGTCGTGGCACACCGAAGCGAACGTTCAAGCGGCAATCGTCACCTGGTTGGCTGGTCGCGGATGGCGCATTCTGTCGGTCGCGAACACTGCGACGAGGGAACACGGCATTGACGTCGTCGCAGCGCGGGGAGACGAGACCGTTGGCATCGAGGTCAAGGGCTACCCGTCCCGGGGTTATGCCGATCCGGCCCGGGCCGGCGAAACGAAGCGCACCTCACCGAGCACGCAAGCGGGTCACTGGTACGGGCAGGCCCTGCTCGCTGCGATGAAACTGCGCGGGAAGCAACCCGACGTCCAAAGCGTCGTTGCCCTTCCGGATTTCCTGCGCTATCGAACGCTCTACGCCGAGACGAAGTCGTCCCTCGACGCCGCGGGCATCTCGATCTGGTGGGTGGATTCCCAGCAGGCCGTCACCGCGGACGGCTGCAACCCCGAGCTCTGAAACGTTCAAACCGCCCGAGGGTTTGGCCGATAGGACCGGTTATGTCAGCAGGTAATGCATCTATTGCAGGAATTGCAGAATAGGACTCCCCTGGTATTTTTCCGCCGGAGCGCCGGCCGCGTCAGGAACTTC
>NZ_PJJV01000046.1:0-37994 GCF_002929655.1 Cryobacterium sp. M23 | reverse complement strand
GAGCCCGAGCCCGAGCCAACAATAACCCCTACCCCCACGCTCGAACCGGCACCGGCTCCAGCCCCCACCACGGAGCCGACGGGTGAGCCGACCCCGACACCAACACCCGCCACTCCCCCAGCGTCCGGCGAAGAGCCGTCCGCACCCACGGAGCCTGAACCGGCCGCCGAGCCGACTGCACAGGTACCGGCACCGGCACCGGCAGAGCTGACCGCGGATGCCGGATCAGCCTCAGCCGATCGAGCTGCAGCAGCAGTAGTAGCGCAGGCCGCCGCCTTCTCAGCCCAGCAAGCGGCCGCGGCCGCCCGCACGGCCGAGGCCCAGGCATCCGCCGCCCGGGCAGCAGCAGCAGACGCCCGAACGGCCGCCGCCGACACTCAGGCCGCCTACGACGCAGCGAAACTGGCCTACGCCGGGGCCAAGGCCGACTATGACGCCACTGTCGTGCAGGCCGATCTGGTGCGCGACCACGGCGCCGACGCCGCCGCCAGTGCCGAGGCATCCCGGCGGGCGCTGGCGACGCTCGTTCGCGCCACCCTGCAGCGATCGGGGCCCGAGGCCGTGGACGTGCTGCTCGCGGGCAGTAGCGACGGCAATGATTTGCTCGCCCGGCTCGCCACGCTCGAAAGCCTGGACCGGCTCACGAACAGCCTCGACGAGGTGCAGGCCCAGGTCGACGCCGACACGAAGCGTGAGAATGCGCTGCAGGACCAGGACGCCGCACTTCGGGCAGCGATCGAGGCCATCCCGCTCGCCGACACCCGCCTCGCCATGGAGGGCGCCCAGCAGGAGCTCGATGCGGCCTCCGCTAGGGTGGCCGATCTCGCGGCGAGCACGCCGGTCGCCCTGGTTCTGACACCGCTGCCCAACCTGGTTCCCGCGGCCGGCACCGACGACTTCGGCGGCCGGCTCCGAGGCCAGCCGAGCAGTGCGGGCTGGGCCGCGCCGGCGGTCGGCTCCCTGACGGATGCCTTCGGTCCCCGGCACGATAAACCGCTGCCTGAGGTGAACGACTTCCACGGCGGCACCGACATCGGCGCGGCGTGCGGGGCGGCCGTCTATGCGGCGAGCGCGGGGGTCGTGGCCACGGCAGCACCTCTGGGTACCTACGGCAACTGGATCCTGATCAACCACAGCAACGGTATCGCCACCGGCTACGCGCATCTCGCCGAGGGCCAGACCCTCGTGAGCGTCGGCGAGACGGTCATCGCTGGGCAGGTCATCGCGAGCGTCGGCAGCACCGGGGCCTCCACCGGCTGCCACCTGCACTTCGAGGTGCGAACGGACGGCACCGCCGTCGACCCGCGGCCGTTCCTGGTGCAGCGCGGTGTGCAGTTCGGCTGAGTGCCTCGTGAGCGCGCCAAACTGGGGATGCAGCGCGACCCGGGTCTTCGGCGGAGGATCCGGCGACGGCGTTTCCCTCCGGTCCCTGGCGGCCCTCATCGGTGAACACGGCGAAATCACCTACGGCACCTCCACCGGCAAAGACGGCCACCACTCCAGCTCCACCGACAACCGCAAGGTCAACACCCGCGATATCGCCGCCCTCGGCTCCCTCCCCGAATGGCGCGCCATCGTCTTCAGCTCCAAATGCCGACCCGTAATGGTCAACACCGTCTTCTGGTCCCTCGACACAACCCTCACCACCACCATCAACCGCGCCACGACCAGGACACCGGCCCCCGCGCCGGCACCGGTCGCGGTGCCCGACGACACCGCTGCAGCGGAGGTGGCAGCACATGGCGGAGCACGACGATTGCGACTCGACCGGGCATTGACGAGGACATGGTCGACGTCCGCCAAATGTTCCTCGACTGGCTCACCAGCCACCTCGCCACTGTCGAGGTCGTCGGAACTAAACCCACACCGTGGTGCGCCCAGTGGTGGCTCCACCCGGGAGAAGTCGCCCGGTTCAAGGCCCTCTGGCACGCCATCATTTAAGCCGACGCCAGCGTCATGGACGGCGACCCTGAGCAAGGACACCTCTACCGCCGCAAGGGCACAACCCCCAGGATCGTGCCCGCGTTGATGCCGCCTAACGGCGTGGAACTCTAGCGGGACGCACCGCAGCGACAGTCTCGATACTTAGGTTGTTGCACCCCTGAGATTCCGGGTCAGGTGCCCGATCATTTGTCGACGAGGGTGTTTTCGAAGCTATAGAAGTCGGGCGCGTAGCAGTGCTGCCCGAACTCGACTGCACGGCCGGAGTTCTCAAACGCTGTCCGCGTCATGGTCAACACCACTGCGCCCTTGGGCAGGAAAAGGAGCGCGCTCTCGGATGCGTTCGCTGCGATGCGCTGCTTCGCGACTGACATAGTCACGCCGCGCGAGCCGGGCGAATGCCTGGCCGACCCGTCCAGGTCCCGCAGGGAACCGCGGTCGTGGCTCGTGCGCCAGCGACCGGAAGGCCTGGGAGCTAATGGCCCCATCGATCCTTCGCGCATGCACCCCGGGCCGTGGAATCAAAGTCAGGGGCATCAGTTCCCCAGCACTGGCATCTGCCGTGTAAGTCGCAGCCCTTAGGATTCATGACACAGAAGTGCACAGCACCCGTACCACCGATCAGAGACGAAATATGAAACTCCTTGCTCCTTCACTTCGCCTGGCCATCGTGCTCCTCGGCATAGCGGCGATCGTGTCGACATTCTTCGACACAGCCACCCGCGCCACGATCAACCCCTTCAACTTTTTCGGGTTTTTCACGATGCAGAGCAACATCATTGTGGTCATCGTGCTGGCAGTCTCCGCCTTCGTTTCCTTCTCCGGGAGACACCAATCCCTACGTTTGGTATTAGCGCGCGGGTGTGCCACAACCTACATAGTGATCACCGGATTCGTTTACAACTTGCTGCTCGCCGGGCTCGAAGGAGGCGTCTCTCTGGCCTGGGCCAACACCGTGCTGCACGTCGTCCTGCCCCTCTACGCAGCCCTCGATTGGCTGATCTACAACGACCGCAGCCCACTCCGATGGAACGAACTATGGATTGCCCTCATCTACCCCATCGTGTGGATCATGGTCGTGCTCCTCCGCGGGGCAACCGACGGATGGGTGCCCTACCCCTTCTTGAACCCGGCACAGGGATACGGCATCGTCGCGCTCTATGCCCTTGCTATCGCTGTTGCCACCGTCATTTTCGCCGCCGTCATCTGGACCGTAAGTCGGTTGAACCCCCTTAGCAGCCCCGCGCTGGCAGAGATACGGTAGCCGAACCCCTTACGGTGTTCGGAACCGAGGCGTCCGGTGGCATGACCAATAGCCGTGCGTCGTAGGCTCCCTAACCGCTGATTTCGCCGAGGAGGAGGACCACTTCCTCTTGGGTGAGGCCTGATCGGCGCTCCATATCGAGTCCGCGTGTTCATTCGCCCGCGAGCAATTCTGCGGCGGGCAAGGCAGCATCGCTTGCGGGTAGCCACATCGGCATGGAGCGCGGACCAACCCAGTAGTTGACATTGTGTCCGGCCGACCAGTCGTCGTCGGCCGAGAGGAGTTGGCCAATATGGCCTGCGACTTCTGCGGTAGTCAGCAGAAATGTGGAAAGTTCGTGTTCGCTTCCACAGGCGTTGTCAATTCCGGTGAGGCGTCGGTGTCCGGCACTGATATCTTCTCGAATCACGACTCAACCGGTCAGGAGACAGCCCTAGACCGCAGCGAGTGCTATTGTCGCGATGACCTCAACCGGTATCGCACGTAGATTGCCTGGTCATAGTCAAGTTTCACCACATGTCACGAGCCTCGGCCTTTCAGCAGTGGAGATCCTATGTGCAGAACAATGTCAACGGACGCCAGCTATCGAAGCGGACCAGTGCAGTGACGCCGATGTCTGAGGCATCCGATCAGCAGACGCTGATGCTCAGCATGGCTTCCGGTAATCAGGCCGCGTTCGGCCTGATCTACGATCACTTAAGTGTCACGACGTTTGCGATCTGCAACCACCATTTAAAGACCCCGGCCGCGGTCGACGAGGCCATGCTCGGCCTGTGGCTGTACGTCTGGCAAAATGCGGCGATGCTGTCGGGGCTGGACGGGTCGCCTTGGTCCATCATTATTAGGACAGCGGAACACCACGCCGAGTTTCACGCTCAGACCGAGTGCCTGGCCCGAGAAACGGATACCACTCTGCTCGGATGAGTCCCGGTCCCCGGATGGCTCATCAGCACGCCAGTGACGACGACAACGTCGCATGTGAGTTCAATAATTTCGTCCCCGTCACTGCCCTTGACCGAGTCGTAGGCGCCGGTTACACACCGGTCAGATCAGACGGACGTCACCCCGGAAAGATCGCATCCGGGATCTTCGCGGCCTGGCCGAATCGGAGCGACCACTCATTTCGGAGCGCACCGTTACCGGGCTCGCAGTGGCGCGAGCGAGAGGCAGGACCGGTGGGCACCATTTCAAGATGACGCCGGGCCAAGATTCTCCAGGCCATAGCTGCGACGGGGCAGAGAAACGAAGGTGGGCGCCCTCCACAAGGAGCTCGGGATCAACCGTCACACGTTGTATCGACATGTTTAGCCTGCGGGGAAGTCGCTGTCCGAGGGGGCGAAGCCTCTCGAAGAAGTAGTTCACCCGGGGAATGCGGGCAGCGTCGAGGCGCACTTCGGAGTGTCGCTAAAGTCAAATACTGGCCGCGTCCTGAGGGTACGAGACATTTGCATCGCCGCCTGGTTTCGCTGGCTCCTATGGGCATCCAAAAAAATTTGCCGCCGCGCGCCGCTACTTAGTCACGGTCACTTGCTTGAGAAATCATTTGGGTCGAGTCCGGCAATTCGACGTGCATGGTCCTGGAGAGCTGCCTCGCTCATGGTGTAACCAATATTTGCGAATCGTTCACGCAACGCGTCGAGAACTTGGGGCTTGCTGTGGCCAGCGAGGTCTGCCTCCTCCTGTGCGAGAATCCCCGCGACCTTGTCGTCATCCGATTGAGAGTGCTGGGCCTCAATCGGTTCATTCTGGGTGCTGCCATTGCCATTCATGCTGATCCTCTAATCTCCGCGTTTTGTCGGTAACGGCGAACGATAAGCGTGACGGCGCGCCGCGCGATCCTCCGAGGAGTCTCTCGGTTCTGGCGCTGCCGTTCGGGCGCGATGATGCTCAACCTCGAAAGGCGTCTTTGATGTCTTCGCCCGCCTGCTTCAGGTCGGCTTTTGTTTGATCGGCCCTGCCTTCGGCTTGGAGTTTGTCGTTGTCCGTGGCATCACCCACCGCTTCTTTAGCCATACCGATGACTTTTTCTCCGTCATTCTTGAATTTGTCAGTGCCGCTCAAGTTTCATTCCTTTCGTTTCCACGACAATCATATGCACCAACTCGTTTGTACACACCTGCGGGGAGTGCGCCCGGGGGGGGCTAGCATGCGAAGCGCATTTACAGGAAAGCCATCTAGACCGCCAACGCTTGCGTTACCAAGGGCGGAACACGAATGAATACCGCCGATGTGTTGTGGATCGTCGCCGTGATCGTTGTTGTTTTGATGGTCGTCAGCTTGGTTTTCTACGTCGTGCG
Source organism: Cryobacterium sp. M23 (assembly GCF_002929655.1). NCBI lineage: Bacteria > Bacillati > Actinomycetota > Actinomycetes > Micrococcales > Microbacteriaceae > Cryobacterium > Cryobacterium sp. M23. Next base: position 32,492 of record NZ_PJJV01000046.1, on the reverse strand, counting down.
CCGTTGTGATCAGGAGCGCCGCAAGCGTGACAAGGCGGATATGCGCCGCGCAGATGCGATAGAGGGCAGACGTGGTCGAACTTGAAGCCCGTGAACACGCAGCACCTGGACCCCGTGCCCGCGCCCGGACAGCCCTCCGCGTGAACGCGGCTCTGAGGTCTATCGGGCTTGGGGAGATTCAAGTGCGGGTGAGGTCTGGGTCTCGCGGCCCGAGGTGATCCCTGGCACTCCAGTTGATGCCGATGCTGACTGGTTGGTTGGTCAGATTAGGCGGGTTGTCGTGGGCGGAAGTTCTGGTCGAACGGGGCCGTCCAGGGTTTCTCACAGAGCCAGTGCTCGGGCAGGTGCACTGTAGTGCGCCGCGGGGAGGAGAAGATCCAGGCGGGGACGCTGACCAGTTTCCGGGGGATCGGTGCGGTGGTCGCTCGTGCGAGACCATTTTCAGCGATCGTTGCGTCGGCGGGGCAGTCCCAAACGCCATGACGGGCAGGACGAGCCATGCTGCGTTGGCGCTGAACACGCCTAAATACAGGTGCGCCAAAACGTTGCTTGTGAGGTTTGTCGGCACCCCATCTCCATGTTCCACCGAGCCGGATTCACCGAAATCGTCGCACCTCCCGAACCCGCCCCATAATGAAACAGGCGCTCCTGCAGCGGCGCGCCTGGTGTACTCCGCACCTTTCTATTACGTCATACCTTCTTCAGTGGATCATTTCCCCAGTTCATCAGCGAGTATCGCCATCGTGAGTGCTCGATATCAGAATCCGGTCCCTGTGCCCTGTGCCGCTTCACGTAGCTGACCACCTTATGCATGTGTTCGACATCGGACGCAGTCAGATCGGCTTTCTTCGTTCCGAGAATTGTCACGATCCTGCGACCGGACTTGTGCCCGATGGACTCTCCGCTGCCATCGATTTTTTGTCCGACCTCCTTGGATTCGTCCGTGTCGAGCCACGATTTGATCTCACTGGCGGTCATCGTGACCGCGTCTTTCCAGTCATCCCAGATCTCATCGACATCGTTCTGCTTATCTGCCATACATCAATCATTGCGGTGATGATGCGCGGCAACAAGGGCCGTTCAGGCTTCGCGTGTGATCTCAACTTTCACGAAGTAGTGTCGACCCACACATTCAATTTCCGAACCCGTCTGCACGAATGTTGGCGAGTAGGGCTTGCGTCAATCCCTCAAACGGTTCGATCCGTTCGAGGACGAACTCTTTGCCCCCGATACCCAAAGTCGTGGCTCCGTACGAGATATGAGGTGAACGAGCGTTCCAACTATTCTCGACGCCGATCTCGCCTGCCGCTTTGCCGGATTCGTCCCGGTCGATATCGATCAGGGACACTGGCACCCACTGCGAATCTCCGTCAGCGACGCCAAACCACTGCCATTGCTCGTCCGGGTAATGGACACCGGAATCTAGGTTGAGCACGTAAGTCTGCGTCGGACGATTTAGGAGGGCGTGTGTGACTGGCTCTCCCAGTGGGTGCCTGCCCTTGCTGGCGGAGAGCCGAACTGCCGAGGATTTGCCGTCCAGGACGTGCAGCACGGCGCGTTGATGTTTGCTGTTCGCCGGGGCTGCAGGCGGGGCCTTCATAACCTCTGCCAACAAGTGATGCTGCCTCGCTTGCGTCGAATCGCTGTTTGATGCGGTGCGTGCATCTAGGGTGGACGGCATGGGGCGGATACGGGCATTTCGATGGATTGGCGCGGTCGGGATTCCGGTCGCTTTGTTGGGCGGATGCGCGTTTGCGTCCAATCCTGTTTCGTCGCCACCGATGCCCACCTCAAGCTCGCCGATTACATCCGCCCCCGCCGAAACGCCTGAGCTGAGCGAGTTCGAGCAGCAACTGCCTCTCAGCGGGGAGTTCGTCTCGCAGGCAGCAGAAACCACCGGCACCGTCGATATCCAGCGCCGGGAGGGCGGTTCGGTTTGGATCGTGCTCGAGAACTTCCGGACCGGAGACGAGACGGACCTTCGTCTGTACCTGAAGCAGGACGCACTGGTTCAGGATGCAGAGGGCCACTGGGGCTCCTCCGAGGACGGTTACGAGATTGCCTCGATTGATCCAGGAGCATCGACCCAGGAGATTGAGGTCCCCGGCGCGTGGGACATGCCGGCAATGTACACACTCACGGTCGGGGCCTATCTCCCGCCCGATTACCCGGCACTTGGCTCTGCCGCACTCGGCTGAAACCGACCCGCTGGAAGCGGCGCTGGATCTGATGCCGCGTGGAGTCATGCGGTGCCCGAATCGTCAGTCACGTGGCCGTGGGCTGGACAGCAGAAATTACTGAAGTGTCTCGTTACCTGAGCGTGAACGGGACGTTCGATGTCTCGGGCCGTGTTCGTTGGGAGGTCTTTGGTGAATTAGGCCATCCTGAATGCATGGCGCACAGAAACTGGTTGTCGATGTGGGTGGCTGTAGTGGTTCTGGCTTCCCTCAGCGCCTGTTCTTATGTTCCGCCGGTCGAGGCCGCGATCGAGCTCAGAAGGGCGGTGTTGGTCCCGTACCCGAGGCCGACTGTGTAAACGGTGGTGTCGCTTGCCGCGGCTCGAGTTCGAAGTCTGTGGTCATCGATTGATACACCGATGCTGAATGGTCGAAGTCCACAACAGCAGCCTGATCCCCGGTCCGCAGAGAATCGACGAAGGACTTCGAGGCCGTCTTGCGGGCCCCACCAGGGTCATTCCACGACATCGATCCCGAGGAGTCGAGTGTGAGGACTACGTCGATATTCGCTGACGCATTGCCTCCGCGTGGGGTCGCTATCTCGCTGGCCCAGATGGCGTCGAACTCGTCGACATCGACAATGACGAATTGTGAAGTCGGTGTCGCTGGACCAGCAGTCGCCAACGTCTGAGAGAAGCGCGAGCCCAAAACAGCTTCGCCTTCGGGGACCCCGGCTCCGCTATCGAGCTCGGCCCAGTCGGCCGGACGCGTCTGAGCGGAGCGTTGCGCCGAAATGATCCCGCCATCGGGGGTCTGAACTGTCGCGATTCCCCTCTCAAGGTCGACGGCCTGATCGGCCGGGAACTCGAATGTTTGGGTGTCATTGTTGAACCGGAGTACCGCCAGGTTGGCTCCCGGGTCCAGGTCCGCCGTGTCGAACGGGATCGTGAGTGTGCCCGGCTCCAGCGCCAGAGGGGCATCGATCTCGATCGGCGGGGCTCGCTCGCCCGGCGCTTCATTGAGCCGCTCGTCGTCAGAGACGCTTAGGCTCACGGACAGCACGGCCTTGCCGAGTCCGCGGGCTTCAAATGTTGCAGCGGATTCGACGGCAAGGACATTCTTCGCAAAGCTGTCGTCACCGTCAGCGATGCCGTTTTCGTTCGAGCGGCGGTCGTCAGGGCGACAGCGGGTCACACTACTCAGAGTCCCGTGAATTCGCAGAAGTGAGCTGTTCTAAACCTTCAGCCACCTGAGTCCACCGCAGGGCACTCGCTCACTGCTGGCGCAGGAGAGCAAGGAATTCGTCGGCCATTGCGAGCTGATCCCGCAGCCCCTGGCGCCGCTCCTCGGCCTGTGCGATGAAGGACTCCAGGTCTGACCTCACGGCGGCAATGTCGGCGCCCTCGATGGCGCCGTCCAGTGTGTCGATGGTCTTGAGGAGCGACATCATTTCTTCAAGCGAGAAGCCCAGCGGCTTCATGCGCCGGATCAGGATCAACCGGGCCAGGTCTTCGTCCGTGTAGAGGCGGAAGCCGCCATCGGTCCGGCCTGAGGCCCTGAGCAAACCGATTTCGTCGTAGTGGCGGATGGTTCGCAGTGACAGTCCGGTGCGTTCGGCCAGTTCGCCGATATGCATAGTTGCCGTTGGCTCAGTCGGTGACATGGCGGGACCTCTCATGCGTGGACTCGAACATAACCCTAACGTTAGGGTAGAGTTATTATCGTCGGCTGACAATGTATGACAGCCCACCATCCATCCTCGCCGTATCGGCGGATGATTGTGCGCACCGGGCGCACCCCTTCCCCTTCCCCTATTCTGGCCCGCCACCGCGAGCCCCGTCCCTGGAGGCCCCATGGCACTCGCCCAAAAATCCCCCACGCCCGACCGTTACAAAGCCGAACCATCGGTGATGACAGCACTTCGAACTCCGCGGCTCCTCACCCGAGAAGTTCTCGCCGGCCTCGTCGTCGCGATGGCGCTGATCCCGGAAGCGATCTCGTTCTCCATCATCGCTGGCGTCGACCCACGGGTTGGACTGTTTTCGTCCTTCGTGATGGCCGTATCCATTGCGTTCCTCGGCGGCCGCCCCGCGATGATCACCGCCGCAACGGGAGCCATCGCCCTAGTGATCGCCCCGGTAGCACGCGAGTACGGCATGGATTATTTCATCGCCACGGTCATCCTGGCCGGGCTCCTGCAGGTGATCCTGGGCGTGCTGGGTGTGGCCAAGCTCATGCGTTTCATCCCGCGCAGCGTCATGGTCGGATTCGTGAACGCCTTGGCCATCCTCATCTTCATCGCACAGTTGCCGCAACTGCTCGGGGTGCCGCTCATGGTGTACCCGCTGGTGGCGATCGGGATCATCATCATGGTCGTCATGCCCCGGTTCACCAAAATTATCCCCGCCCCGTTGGTCGCCATCGTGGTGCTGACCATCGCAACCGTCACCATCGCAATCAACGTGCCCACCGTCGGCGACCAGGGCGAACTGCCCAAGAGCCTCCCCGAACTCTTCATCCCAAACGTTCCCCCCAACGCAGAGACGCTCACGATCATCGCCCCCTACGCGCTGGCCATGGCCATGGTCGGCATCCTCGAGTCCCTCATGACGGCCAAACTCGTCGACGAGGTCACCGACACCCACTCCCACAAGACCCGCGAAACCTGGGGTCAAGGCGTCTCCAACATGCTCTCCGGCTTCTTCGGCGGCATGGGCGGGTGCGCCATGATCGGCCAGACCATGATCAATGTGAAGGCCTCCGGCGCCCGAACCCGCATCTCCACGTTCCTTGCCGGCGTATTCCTGCTGATACTGGTCGTCGCTCTCGGCGATGTCGTCGCCATCATCCCCATGGCTGCCCTGGTGGCCGTGATGATCATCGTCTCGGTGCTGACCTTCGACTGGCACAGCATCCGTCTGTCCACACTTCAGAGGATGCCAAAAAGCGAAACTACGGTCATGGTCGCCACAGTTGCCGTGGTCGTAATTACCCACAACCTCGCCATCGGCGTAGTCGTCGGGGTTCTCGTGGCAATGGTCGCCTTCGCCCGCCGGGTGGCGCACCTCGTAGACGTTGAACGCAGCTTGTCCAATGATGAGTCTGTCCCGACTGCGTACTACACCGTGACCGGCGCGCTCTTTTTCGCGTCAAGCAACGACCTCACCACCCAGTTCGAGTACGCAGAAGACCCGGACCGCATCGTCATCGACATGGCCGCCTCCCACATCTGGGACGCCTCCACCGTCGCAGCCCTCGACTCCATCACGAACAAATATGGACGTCTCGGCAAACGCGCCGTGATCGTGGGTATGAACGATGCCAGCACTAATATCCACGCCCGCCTCGCCGGCAACCTCGGCGGAGGTCACTGACCCCACCGGCTGAGCAGCATCCGTCGTCGACTCCCCGCCGCGGCGTAGACAAGTTCGCGGGAGGTCGAGGAGTCGGCGAGGACGTGGGCGGTGTCCGCGGTCATGCCCTGGACCCGGTGAATGGGAACGGGCCCCCCACCCGCCTCTTGCCATAGAGTGGCACTTGAGTTTTACTGAATGACATCAGCATCCGCACGAGAACCGGGAGAGCACTCATGGCCGAGTCGTCCACCCGCACCGTGGAACGAGCCCTCGACCTCCTCGCCGTGATCTGCGACGCCGACGGGCTCACGCTCTCGGAGAGCTCACGTGCCGTCGCCCTCGCACCGAGCACCGCCCTGCGCCTGCTGCGCACGCTCGAGACCCGCGGCTTCGTGCACAAGACCGACGACGGCACCTACCTGCCGGGCAGCCGCATTATCCAGCTCGGCGCGCAGTCGCTCAGCAGCGAGTCGCTGGTCACCCTCTCCCGCCCGGCCATGGAGCGGCTCGTCGCCGAGACCGGCGAGTCCGTCTACCTCAGCGTCGAGGGCCACAACGCCACCGGGCTCTACATCGCCATCGTCGAGGGCACCCACTCGGTGCGGCACACGAGCTGGGTCGGCCGCACCGTGCCGCTCGAACGCTCCGCAGCCGGGCAGGTGCTCACCGGGCATACCCCGGAGACCGGCTACGTGGTCGTCGAACGCGGCGTCGAAACGGATGTCACGGCCCTGGCCGCGCCGATCCGTTCGGAGGCCAGAACAATCGCCGCCCTGAGCCTGGTCATCCCGAGCTACCGGGTGGAGGCCGCGGACATCCGTCGCTACGGCCCGCTGCTGGCCCAGGCTGCCGGGCACGTGTCCGCCGGTCTCAGCCGTGCCGTCCCCAACCTCCCTACGGACTGATCGACCCCGAATCGCCCGAACCCCCGAACCCCCTAGGAGACAGTGATGTCCGAATCCCGCCCCGTGCGCGCCGCCCGCGGCACCAAGTTGACCGCGAAGAGCTGGCAGACCGAGGGCCCGCTGCGGATGCTGATGAACAATCTCGACCCCGAGGTGGCCGAGCACCCGGAGAACCTGGTGGTCTACGGCGGCACGGGCAAGGCCGCCCGCAACTGGGAGGCCTACGACGCCATCGTTCGCACGCTCACCACGCTGGAAAAGGACGAGACGCTGCTGGTGCAGTCCGGCAAGCCGGTCGGCGTGTTCCGCACGCACGAGTGGGCGCCGCGGGTGCTGATCGCCAACTCCAACCTGGTCGGCGATTGGGCGACCTGGCCGGAGTTCCGCCGCCTCGAGGCCCTCGGCCTGACGATGTACGGCCAGATGACGGCGGGTTCGTGGATCTACATCGGCACCCAGGGCATCCTGCAGGGCACGTATGAGACCTTCGCCGCCGTGGCCGCGAAGATCGCCGCCCGTGAGGACGGGCCTCACAAACACAGTGGTGGCACCCTGGCCGGCACGCTCACCCTCACCGGTGGGGCCGGCGGCATGGGCGGCGCGCAACCGCTGGCCGTGACCATGAACGGCGGCGCCGTGTTGATCGTCGACGTGGACGAGTCCCGGCTACTGCGCCGGGTCGAGCATGGCTATCTCGACGAACTGGCACCCGCCCTCGACGACGCCATCGCCCGGGTACTCGCGGCGAAGAACGAGAAGCGCGCCCTCTCGGTGGGCGTGGTCGGCAACGCGGCGACCGTGTTCGCCGAGCTGCTGGAGCGGCGGGTGCCGATCGACATCGTCACCGACCAGACCAGCGCGCACGACCCGCTGGCCTACCTGCCGGAGGGTGTCACTGCGGAGGAGTGGCACGACTACGCGGCCGCGAAGCCCGAGGAGTTCACCGAGCGCGCCCGGGCATCCATGGCCAAACAGGTCACCGCAATGGTGGGCTTCCAGGATGCCGGTGCCGAGGTCTTCGACTACGGCAACTCGATCCGGGCGGAGGCGGAGCTCGGCGGCTGCGCGCGGGCGTTCGATTTTCCCGGGTTCGTGCCCGCATACATCCGCCCGCTGTTCGCCGAGGGCAAAGGCCCGTTCCGCTGGGTGGCGCTCTCGGGCGACCCGGCCGACATCGCGGCCACCGACCGGGCCATCGTGGAGCTGTTCCCCGAGGACGAGCACCTGCGCCGCTGGATCACGAAGGCGCAGAACACCGTGCACTTCGAGGGCCTGCCCGCCCGGATCTGCTGGCTCGGCTACCAGGAACGGCACCGGGCCGGCCTGAAGTTCAACGAGATGGTGGCGTCGGGCGAGCTGAGCGCGCCGATCGTGATCGGCCGCGACCACCTCGACTCCGGCTCGGTCGCCTCGCCCTACCGGGAGACCGAGGCCATGCTGGACGGGTCGGATGCGATCGCCGACTGGCCGCTGCTGAACGCGCTGCTGAACACGGCGTCGGGGGCCACATGGGTGTCGATCCACCACGGCGGCGGCGTCGGGATCGGCCGCAGCATCCACGCCGGCCAGGTGATCGTGGCCGACGGCACCCCCCTGGCCGCCGAGAAGATCGCCCGGGTGCTCACCAACGACCCCGGCACCGGCGTGATGCGGCACGTCGACGCCGGGTATCAGCGGGCCGCGGAGGTGGCCCGGGAGCGCGGCCTGCGCGTGCCGATGTGGGAGTCGGAGTGAGTGCGGTGTGCGCATGAGCGAGCTCGCCCACGGAATGCTCGCCGGACTTGCCGAGATCGCCGACACCGGGCGGGACTCCCGCCGCGGCGGCTACTCCCGGCACCTCTGGCAGGGTGCCGACCTCGAGCTGCGGACCTGGTTCGCCCTGCGCGCCGAGCGCCTCGGGCTCAGCGTCGAGACCGACCGTAACGGCAACGTCTGGGCCTGGTGGGGAGAGCCGGGGCCGGATGCCGTGGTCACGGGCAGCCACCTGGATTCCGTTCCCGGCGGCGGCGCCTACGACGGCCCCCTCGGCGTGGTCAGTGCGCTCGAGGCCGTGGCGCGGCTGCGGGCATCCGGGTTCACGCCGTCCCGCCCCTGCGCTGTGCTCGTCTGCGCCGAGGAGGAGGGCTCCCGATTCGGGATCGCCTGCCTGGGTTCTCGGCTGCTGACCGGCGGCATCGACGCCGACCGGGCCCGCGCGCTCATCGACGCCGACGGGATCACCCTGGCCCAGGCTGCCCGCCGCGCCGGGCTCGACCCTGCGCACCTCGGCGTTGACCGGGACGCCCTGGCCCGAATCGGCCTCTTCATCGAGCTGCACGTGGAGCAGGGCCGCGGCCTGGTCGATCTCGGCCGGCCCGTGGCGGTGGCGTCGTCGATCCTCGCGCACGGGCGCTGGCGCCTCACCGTGACCGGCCAGGGCAACCACGCCGGCGCCACCCCGATGGAAGACCGCCGCGACCCGCTCGTGGCCGCTGCCCGCGCGATCGTCGCCGTGCAGGATGCCGCCGGGGGCCACCCCGGCGCGCGCGCCACGGTCGGCCGCCTGGAGGTGGTGCCGGGCGGGACCAACGTGATCGCGTCATCCGTGCACGCCTGGCTCGACGCCCGCGCGCCCACCGACGCCGAGACCCGCGACCTGGTCGCCGCAATCGAGGCGGCCGTCGGCGAGGCCGCCCTGGTGAACGGATGCTCCGTGGCCGTCACCGAGGAGTCCTGGACCGGAACGGTGACGTTCGACCCCGAGCTCGTGGGACGATTCCGGTCGGTGCTCGGCGGTGACGCCCTCGTTCCGGCCCTGCCGACGGGCGCCGGGCACGATGCAGGCGTGCTCGCAGCGAGTGTGCCGAGCGCCATGCTCTTCGTGCGCAATCCCACCGGCGTCTCGCACTCCCCCGAGGAATTCGCCGAGGTGGGCGACTGCGTCGCCGGGATCGACGCCCTGGAGACCCTGCTGCGGAGCCTGCTGTGAGCGCGCGCGGGGTCGAGGCTGGGGCTGGGGCTGGACAGTCGAGGACACCGGTGGCCGCCTACTGGTGCGAGCTGGCGCTGGTCGACGGGGCTGCCCTGCCCGGCGTGCGGCTGGAGGTGGGCACGGACGGGCGCCTTCAGGCCGTCACACCGCGCTCCGAGCCGCGGCCCGGCGACGTGCGGCTCGGCACCGTGCTGCCGGGGCTGGCCAACGCGCACTCGCACGCCTTCCACCGGGCGTTGCGGGGCCGCACCCACGACGCCGGCGGCGACTTCTGGCAGTGGCGGGAGGCCATGTACCAGGTGGCCGCCGGCCTCGACCCCAAGCGGTACTTCCTGCTGGCACGGGCGGTGTTCGCCGAGATGCTGGCCTCCGGTTTCACGGCAGTCGGCGAGTTCCACTATCTGCATCACCGGCCGGGCGGCTCCCGCTACCCCGCCGAACACGCCATGGAACTGGCGTTGGCGGCCGCGGCACGGGAGGTGGGCATCCGTCTGGTGCTGCTCGACACGCTCTACCTCGACGGCGGGATCGGGATGCCCCTCACCCCCGCGCAACGCGCCTTCGGCGACGGATCGGCGGCTGTCTGGCTGGCCCGGTGGCACTCGCTGCGCGCGGCGCTCGGCCGTGCTGCCACGGCCGATGACGGCGACGGCTCCCCGGCTGACAGCCAGGCCGACATCCAGGCCGACACGGATGCCCGCGTCACCCTGGGCGCGGCGATCCATTCGGTGCGGGCGGTGTCCCCGACCGCGATCCGGGAGGCGCTCGCCGGGCTGCCCGATGCCGTTCCACTGCACATCCACCTGTCGGAGCAGCCTCAGGAGAACGCGGACTGCCGGGCCGCCTACGGCCGGACCCCAACCGAGGTGCTGGCCGGGATCGGGGCGCTCGCTCCGCGGCTGAGCGTCGTGCACGCCACGCACCTCACCGACGAGGATGTGGCGCTGATCGGGACATCCGGGGCCTCGGTTGTGATGTGCCCGACCACGGAAGCCGACCTCGGCGACGGGATCGGGCCGGCCCTGGCGTTGCAGCGGGCCGGCGCGCGGATAGCCCTCGGCTCGGACCAGAACGCCGTCATCGACCCGCTGCTCGAGATGCGCGGCCTGGAGGCCGGCGAGCGCCTGGCATCGGGCCGGCGCGGCCGGTTCACGCCCGCCGAACTGCTCGTGGCCGCTTCGGACCACGGCTATGCCGCGCTCGGACTCGGGCGGCAGCGCCTCATCCCCGGTGACCTGTGCGACCTCGTGGAGGTGGCGAGCGACAGCATCCGCACAGCCGGATCGTTGCCGGAGCAGCTGCCGCTGACCGCGACGGCCGCCGACGTGCGCCGGGTGATCGTGGGCGGACGCGTCGTCGCCGACTCCGGGGTGCTGGTGGGTGGCGCGGGCGGGCCTGGCGGGCGCCCGTCGAGCACGCTGCAACCCGGGCTGCGACCCGAGCTGCGACCCGAGATCCTGCTGCGCGACGCCCTCGCCGCGCTCGACGGCACCGCCGCCCTCGCGTCAGGAGAACGACCATGACCCCCGAACCGACCGAGCTGATCACCGGTATCCGGGAACTGACCACGCAGGCGGACGGCGCCCCGCGCCTCGCCGACGCCGCCCTCGTGATCGAGGGCGGCCGCATCGCGTGGATCGGCCCGGCGTCCGCGGCACCGGCCGCCGATGTCCGCACGGATGCCGGCGGCCGGGCCGCTCTGCCCGGCTGGGTCGACAGCCACACCCACCTGGTGTTCGCGGGCGACCGGGCCGCGGAATTCGAGGCCCGGATGGGCGGGCAGCCCTACGCGGCGGGGGGAATCCTGACCACCGTGGCTGCCACTCGCGCCGCAACCGAGGCGCAGCTCACGGCCGCGGCGGCCCGGCTGCGGCGAGAGGCGGAGGCGCAGGGCACCACGTTCCTCGAGAGCAAGACCGGCTACGGCCTCGACCTGGCGAGCGAGGTGCGGTCGGCTCGGGTGGCGGCATCCGTCGCCGATGTCGTCACATTCCTCGGCGCGCATATCGTGCCGCCGGGCATCGACCGGCGCGACTACCTGGACCTGGTCACCGGGCCGATGCTCGCCTTGGTGGCTCCGCACGCACAGTTCGTCGACGTGTTCTGCGAGGTCGGGGCGTTCGATGTGGCGGAGAGCCGGGAGGTGCTGCTGGCCGGCCGCGCCGCCGGCCTCGGCCTGCGTCTGCACGGCAACCAGCTGGGATTCAGCGGCGGGGTGCGCCTCGCGGTGGAGCTCGGCGCGGCGAGCGTCGACCACTGCAACCACCTCGAGCCGGCGGACCTCGACGCCCTCGCCGCCTCAGCCACCGTGGCCACCCTACTGCCCGCCTGCGACCTCTCCACGCGGCAGCCGTTCCCGCCGGCCCGGCGGCTGCTCGACGCCGGCGCGAGCATCGCCCTGGCCACCAACTGCAATCCGGGCAGCTCCTACACGACGTCGATGGCGTTCTGCGTGGCCACCGCGGTGCTGCAAATGGGTCTGACGATCGAGGAGGCGGTGTGGGCGGCGACCCGCGGCGGAGCCCGGGCTCTCGGCCGCGACACGGGAACGGACGCGGTCGGAGTCCTGCGCGTGGGCGGGCGGGCCGACCTGCAGGTGCTTGACGCGCCATCCGTCGCTCATCTCGCCTACCGCCCCGGCGTGCCGCTGACCTGGGCGGTCTGGCGGCAGGGTGTGCGGGCCGGCCGCCGCGGCCCATCACCGCTCCCGGCCTGACCGAGGGATTCCCGCCTCGCGCCCTCACTGTCCCCTCTCCCGCGCCGTCCCCTCCAACCCACCCCGCCCCGTCGTGCATGACTCCTGCACATTGCTCAATCACTCATCGGGCACCCCCCGGAATTCCGCGGATGTCCGCGCATGTCCGGCGCCGGTCTCGAGAAATCGCGGGAGTTATGCACGCGAGGCACCGAAGACCACCTCCCGGGCCAAGACACTCCGTCGCCGGACAGCCAGCCGACGTCCAGGCAGGTCGCCGGCCGGGCAGGAGCCCGCCCGCCCATGGCCAACTCAGGAGAATCGCCGGCTTCGTCACCGCGCCCTCTGCAATTCCGCGGCACCGCGACCCGATGAGCAGCCGACTCGCCGGATCTCCTGAGTTAGCCACACGCCGGAGGAGCCGAAGCAGCGGCGCGGCCCGGGTGGCGTCCCCGAACGGCTTTATAATGACCGGCATGGACGTTTATACCTGGCTCAACCTGGCGCTCGTGCTGCTGTTCGTGCTCATCGGCGGCGTGTTCGCAGCGACCGAATTGGCGTTGGTGTCCCTGCGCGAGAGCCAGCTGCACGCGCTGGAACGCGAAAGCACCCGTGGCAAAACGGTCGCCCACCTGGCCCGGGACCCGAACCGGTTTCTGGCGGCCGTGCAGATCGGCGTCACCGTCGCCGGGTTCCTGTCCGCCGCCTACGGTGCCTCCACGCTGGCGCCCGACCTCGCCCCGCTGCTGGTGGGACTCGGGCTGTCGAAAGGGGCCGCGGACACGCTTGCCCTGGTCGGTCTGACGCTCCTCGTCGCCTACCTCTCCCTGGTGTTGGGGGAACTCGTGCCGAAGCGATTCGCGCTGCAGAAGGCCAGCAGCTTCGCGCTCGCGCTCGCGCCGCCGCTCCAGGTCTTCGCGACCCTGATGCGCCCCGTGATCTGGCTGCTGTCCGTCTCGACGAACGCCGTTGTGCGGCTCCTGGGCGGAGACCCGCACGCCCGGAGCGAGCTCGTGTCTGATGAGGAGTTGCGCGACCTCGTCGACGCACACGAGGGCCTCGAGGTCGAGGAACGGCACATCCTGAGTGAAGTGCTCGACGCCACCAACCGGCTGGTCAAGGAGGTGATGCGCCATCGCGGAGACGTCGACTTCCTGGTCGGCACGCAGACGATCCCCGCCGCCCTGGAGGAGATCCGGTCGCTGCCGCACTCGCGCTACCCGGTGATCGGCCGCTCAATCGACGAGGTGCTGGGCTTCGTACACGTGCGCGATCTCCTGGACCCCGACGCCCACCCCGGCGCGACGACCGTAGCCGAGGTGGTGCGGGCCATCGTCTTCCTTCCCGGCACCAATCGCATCCTGCCGGCCATGACCCAGCTGCGCCGTGCCGGCGTGCACATCGCGATCGTCGTCGACGAATACGGCGGCACCGACGGTATCGTGACTCTCGAGGATCTCGTTGAGGAGCTCGTGGGTGAGATCCACGACGAGTACGACCTGCCTGTGCCCGAGGGACACTCCGACGAGAACGGCCAGGCCCGGCTGGCGGATGGCGGCCTGAATATCGAAGACTTCACGGATGCCACAGGAGTCGAACTCGAGGACGGCCCCTACGAGACCGCGGCCGGCTTCGTGACGTACCGGCTCGGACGCATGCCCCAGGTGGGCGACACCGTCTCGGCCGGGGACTACCAGTTGCGGGTCGCCGCTCTCGACGGGCTGCGCGTCAGCGTCATCGAGGTCGGTGCCGGCTGAGCGAGGACTCCGCGTAACCACTGCGCCTGGCCACACCGCCTGATCACTCCACGGGGCCGCTTCCCTTCAGGAGAGAGCGGCGCGCCGGCTTTCCAGCCGCAGTTCGAGTTCGCTCATCACCAGAGCGGCAAGGTCGGTGAGGGTGCGGAGCTCGGGCGCGGTGATGGCGCGCGGTCGGAAGTCGATAACGCACAGGGTGCCGAGGTTGTAACCGTTCCGGGTCGTCAGGGGTACTCCGGCATAAAACTGCAGGCCGAATTCCTCGGCCACGAGTGGGTTTGCGAGCGAGCGCGGGTCGGTGCGGGCATCCTCTACCACCCAGGGTCCCTCGGACATGATGGCCGAGGCACAGAGGCCCGGATCGCGGGGGATCTCCTCGAGGTCGAGGCCGTGATGCGATTTGATCCAGATACGGTCGGTGTCGACGATACTGACGATCGCGATCGGCATATCGTACAACCGGGGGGCGAGCGCGGCAATCCGGTCGAAGGCGCCGTCGGCGGGAGTGTCGAGAATGTCGAGGCGCGCGACCTCGTGCAGCCGTACGGATTCGTCGCTGACGAGGTGGTGATCCACGGCACTACGATGGCGGCCGGTTTCCGCGATAACAGCCTGGTGCAGAGCGAGCACCACCTCCGCGGTCGGCGGGCGCTGCCCCGGCTTGCGGGGCATCATGGTCGACAGAAGGTGCCGCCACTCCGGGGCGAGCTCCTCCGGGATGGCAGGGTCGCGCTGGAGTCTGGCCAGGGCCGACGGGATCGGCTCCCCGGGGAACGCCGTCTCACCGGTGAAGCATTCCAGGAGCACGAGCCCCAACGCATAGATGTCGCTCGCCGGGCCGAGGTTCTCTCCCCGGGCCTGCTCCGGACTGAGATAGGTGGCCGTGCCCGTCGTCGTCCCCTGGGTGGTCACCCGCGCGCTGTCCGGGAACAGGGCGATGCCGAAATCGGTCAGCCGCGCGCGCTCGGGAATCCGAGCTGTATTCCGCGAGGAGGATGTTCGCCGGTTTGATATCACGGTGGATGATGCCGCGCCCGTGGATGTAGTCGAGCCCCTCCGCCAGGTCGTAACCGATCTGGGCGATGTGCCGCGTCGACATCGGATCCCGGTCGAGTCGCTGACGCAGGTTGACGCCGTCCACGAGCTCCATCACAAGGAAGATCTGCGGGTGGTCCGCCTCGGTCCGGTCCACACCGACGTCGAACAGGGTGACAATGCTGTGGTGGTTCAGGCTTGCCAGCACGTTGATCTCGGCTTGCTGGCGCTGAATATTGGGCACGTCGGTGGCGCGAAGTTCGAGATCTTGATCGCCACGTCCCGACCCAGACGCTCGTCGGTGGCCCGGTAGACCGAGGCCATTCCGCCGCGGCCGATCAGGTCCTCAACCCGGTAGCGTGCGTTCAGGAACTTCGGAAATTGCGTGGTCATCGGACCCCCCTTTTTTGGGAATGAGCCTAGGTCAGCTTCGCGGGGGATGTTTCACATCTTTGGCCCGCGCCCGTGTCCCTGGGCGACAACGCCCAGGCAGTGTGAAACTGGGGCTATGACGGTGATGCGGGGTCGAGGGTGGTCAATGGCAGTTGGACTGGGGTGCGCGGCGGCGTTGGTGCTGGCCGGATGCGCGGGGCCGGGTTCTCCCCTGACCGGCGGTGTCTCGCCGCCCGGTTCGACCCCGACGGCAACTTCGACCCCGACGGCAACTTCGACCCCGACCTCCCCAGCCACGCAGTCCTCGACGCCCGCTCCCGCCGATTCGGCCTCCGCCGGCACCTGCGGTCCGAACCAACTGGCGCTGTCGCTGCAGTCGCGGCCTCAGGACAGCGGCATGGGCAACTTCTACTGGGACCTGCGCCTCACGAACACCGGCCCGGCGGCGTGCACGGTCGAGGGCTACCCGGTGACGACTCTGGTCGGCGCGGCCCCGAATGTGCCGGTCGGGTCCGTTTCCGACACCGAGCCGGGACGCTGGTACCCGGTGGCGGTCCTCGCGTTGGCGCCCGGGACATCCGCGTACAGCCTGCTGCACCTCGGCCAAGCCGGCGCGTACGGCTGTCCCCTCGTGCCGGTCGGCGCCCTCGACGTGACGCTGCCCGGCTGGGACACCGCGAGCCGGGTGGCCACGCCGAACCCGATCGAGGGCTGTGACGACGACAGCACCGTGCTCGTGCGCACCGGCCCGCTGGCCCCGGCCCCGGTCAGCTTCTAGAGCCGGGCCGGCTTCGGCCGCACGGTGGCCAACTCAGGAGATCCGGGCCAGGCCGCGGCATCCGTTGCCTGATTCCGGGGGCAGGGGCTGCAGCCGACACCGGTTTTCCTGAGTTAGCCGCAGCGTTGCGTGCATAACCCCGGCGGATGCGCGGAAACATGCGGCCGTTCGCCGCGCGGCTCACACTGTGCAGAAGTCAGGCACGGGACACGTCGGAGATGGCGCCGGCGGATGCGCGCAGCTCGCGCCGCTCGGCCCGGCGCTCCCGGCCGCCCTCGACCAGGAAGTACAGCACGGGCAGCACCACCAGGGTCAGCACGGTCGAGGAGACCAGCCCGCCGATGACAACGAGGGCCAGCGGCTGCGAGATGAAACCGCCCGTTCCGGTGAGGCCGACCGCCATCGGCAGCAGCGCGAATATCGTGGCGAGCGCGGTCATCAGGATCGGGCGCAGACGACGGGAAGCACCGTTGACCAGCGCCTCCCGCCCCGACTGCCCGCGACGCCGGTACTGGTTGACCAGGTCGATCAGCACGATGGCGTTGGTCACGACGATGCCGATCAGCATCAGCACGCCGATCAGCGAGGGCACACCCAGCGGGATGCCGGTGATCACCTGCAGGGCGATCGCGCCGGTCGCCGCGAACGGCACCGACACCAGCAGCAGCAGTGGCTGCAGCAGCGACCGGAAGGTCGCCACCATCACGATATAGACGATCAGGATGGCGATCAGCAGCGCGAGCCCGAGCTGCGCGAACGCCTCGGTCTGGTCGGCGGTGACCCCGCCGAGCGTCGCCGTCGCGCCCTCCGGCAAAGCGGTGTCGGCCAGGGCTGCCGTCATCTGCGCGTTGGCCGCACCCAGGTCGTCGATGCTGGGGGTGGCGGACACGGTCGCCGTGCGCAGCCCCTTCGTCGTGGTGAGGGTGGACGGACCCTCGACCTGCTCGACCGTGGCCAGGGTGTCCAGGGCAACCGGTCCGGCCAGGGTCGGGATACTCAGGGCCGCGAGCTCGGCCGTCGTCGTCGGCGGCGCCTCGGACTGCAGGTAGACCGACAGGGTCGTCTCGTCGATCACGATGGATCCGATCACGCTCGGCTGCATGGCCTGCGACACCAGCGCGCCCAGGGCGAGCTCGCTCAGGCCCACGGCACCCGCGGCATCCCGGTCGACGGTCACCGCGATGTAGGGGCGTGAGGCCGCCAGATTGCTTGAGCTCTCCTTGATCGCGTCGAGGTCCTCCACGGAGGCGAGCACCGCGTCGGTGGCCCTCTGCAGGTCGGCGTTCGTGGCCGCGGTCACATCCACGGCGATATCGGATGTCCCGCCGAACCCTCCGCCGGACGAGACCGAGAATTCTCCGCTTCCGTTCAGGGCCGTGAGCTGGTCTCGCACGACATCCTGAACCTCGTCGGGGTTGGCCTCCCCGTCGGTGGTGATCGAGTAGGTCACGGTGTTTGACGACACGCCGCCGCCGAATGCGGCCAGGGCGTTGCCGCCACCGATGGAGACCTGCACGATTTCGACGCCGTCGGTGCCGCGAAGGGACTTCTCGGCGGCCGTGGAGGCGTCGTCCTGAGCTGCGAGGCTGGTGCCCACCGGCAGTGTCTGGGTGACTTGGAAGGTGGTCTGCCCGGTCGAGCCGAGGAAGTTGATCTTCATATAGGGAACCAGGGCCACCGTGCCGCCCAGAACGAGCACCGCGACCAGGAGTGTCGCGACGGCGTGGTTCAGGGTCCAGCGGATGACCGGGAGGTAGCCGGTCTGAAGGCGGCTCGGGCGCTCCTCGGGCGGGGCGTCCGCGCTGCCGTTGTGGCGGGTGCGGCGCGAGGTGGTGGGCTCGACGCTGACGGTGGGCGAGCCTGTCGAGATCGGCGAGCCTGTCGAGACCTCCGCAGTAAGGGCCAGGGGGGTTTCGACGAGCTCAACCACCGGGGCGGGCGCGACCGCCCTGGCCGGCCGCAGGAACCAGTATGCGAGCACGGGCACGATGGTCAGAGACACCAGCAGCGACGCGAGCAGGGCGATCGAGACGGTCAGCGCGAACGGCCGGAACAGTTCCCCGGTCGAGCCGCCGACGAACGCGATCGGCAGGAACACGGTGACGGTGGTGATGGTGGATGCCGTGATCGCCCCGGCCACCTCGCGCACCGCGCGCACGATGGTCGCGGCGCGGTCGGCGCCCTCGACCAGGTTGCGGGTGATGTTCTCGATCACCACGATGGAGTCGTCTACGACGCGCCCGATCGCGATGGTGAGGGCGCCGAGGGTGAGGATGTTCAGCGAATAGCCCACGCCCTGCAGACCGATGAAGGTGATCAGCACCGAGGTCGGGATCGAGATGGCCGTGACCAGGGTCGCCCGCACCGAGAGCAGGAACACGAGGATCACGAGAACGGCGAAGATCAGTCCGAGCAGGCCCTCTTCGGTGAGCGCGTCGATCGATTCCTGGATGAACGGCGCCTGGTCGAAGACGACCGTGAAGGTCGCGCCGGGGACCGCCGCCTCCAGCCGGGGCAGGATCGCGCGCACGGCCTCGGACACGTCGACCGTGTTCGCTGCGGGCACCTTGGTGACCGCGATGGTCAGGGCCGGCTGGCCGTCGACACGGGAGATGCTCGCGACCGGGTTCTCGGCGAGGGCGACGTTGGCGACGTCGCCGATGGTGGTCAGGCCCGCGCCGGGCACCGGGGCGAGGATCGGAAGCGCCGCGATGTCCTCGGCCTCGCCGAGCTTCGAGCCGGTCTGCACCGAGAGGGTGGTGTCGTCTTCGGTCAGCGAACCGGCCGGGATCAGCGACCCGTTCTGCTCCAACGCACTGCGGATGCCCTGGCTGGTCAGGCCGCGTTCGGCCAGCTTCGCGGCATCCGGCGTGATGGTCACGCGGCGGCCGACGTCGCCGACCAGGGCTGCCTCGCGCACGCCCTGCACATCACGGATGTCGCCGAGTACGCTGCGCTTGAGGTCGTCGGCGAGGGTGTCGCGGTCGCCGCCGGACACGGCGAGGGAGAGCACCGGGAAGTCGTCGATGCTGCCGGAGAGCACCTGCGGGTCGAGGTTCTCAGGCATGGTCGACTTGATGCGGTTGATGGCCTGGCTGATGCGCGATTCGGCCTTGACCAGGTCGGTGCCGTAGGTGAACGTGGCGCTGACCAGCGACGCGTTGGTGCTGCTGGTCGTCGAGGTGGATTCGAGCCCGGGGATGCCCTGGATCGCCGTCTCGATCGGCGTCGACACGTCGTCGTTGACGACCTCGGGCGAGGCGCCCGAGTAGCTCGTCGAGACCACCAGTTGCGGCAGCTGCAGGGAAGGGATCAGCTCCTGCTTGAGGCTGGTCAGGGCGAGGCTGCCGAAAACGGCGACGACGATGGTGATCAGCGCGATCAGCGCCCGGTTCTTCATGCTCAAGACAGCGAGAAAATGCACCCGTTCAGTATCTCATTGCAGGGTGTGCAGACTTCCCTGCCCGGGGCATCCGTCGGGCCGAGGCAGGCGGAGGGGCGTACCCTCGGCCGCAAGACGCACCATCAACCCGAACGACAAGGAGCAATTATGTCTGTGGCACGCGTAACAACACTCAGCATCCGGTCCGACAGATCCTTCGAGGATGCCGTCGCCGTCGGCATCGCCCGGGCGAGCAAGACCCTGCGCGGGGTCTCCGGCGCCTGGGTCAAGGAACAGAAGGTGGAGGTGACAGACGGCGAGATCACCTCGTACGACGTCGTGATCGAAGTCACCTTCGTTCTCGACGACTAGACACGGTCCGCGCACGAGCGACCGGTCCGACAGGTCGCCGGCGGCGCGGAAGGCGGCATCCGCGACGCCGGGCCGGGTCGGCCTGGCAACTTGATAACGGGCCGATAGTGCAATTGGATGGACTTCCATGACCCGTCGCCTCGCCCAGCTCCTCATCGGCCTCTTCCTCTACGGCTTGGGGATCGCGCTGATTGTGCGCGGCGAGATCGGCGTGGCCCCGTGGGACGTACTCACCCAGGGCATCTCCGGCCGCACCGGCCTCGGTTTTGGGTTGGTCACCATCCTGATCAGCGGCGTCGTGCTGCTGCTCTGGATCCCACTGCGCCAGAAGCCGGGCGTGGGCACCGTGCTGAACGCCCTGCTCGTCGGGCCGGCGGCGGATGTCGGCCTCTGGCTGATCCCGACGGGGCAGGATTTGTGGGTGCGCATCCTGCTGTTCGCGGCCGGGCTTCTGGTGCTGGCGATCGCCACCGGCCTCTATATCGGCGCGCATTTCGGCCCCGGCCCGCGCGACGGGCTGATGACGGGCCTGCACCAGCGCACCGGCTGGCGCATCTGGATCGTGCGCACGGGCATCGAGGTGACCGTGCTCAGCATCGGCTGGGCGCTCGGCGGCAACGTGGGCATCGGCACGGTGCTCTTCGCCGTGCTCGTCGGCCCGCTCTGCCACTGGACAATCCCGTTCTTCGCGATCACCCTGCCCCAGAACGACGACGCCCGGCTCGAGGAGACCCTCGAGGGTTCCGTGCTGCCCTCCGAGCCCTCGATCGACAGCCCCGCGAACTGACTCCGGCGCCGAATCGGGCTTCCACCCGCCAATACATTGTTGAACAATCTGCGGAAGTGGTGCATCCTTAACCAAACTTCCACGGACGGAGACCCGGATGTCCAGCATCGATTCAGACAGCGTCGATCTAAACAGTGATGTCGGGGAATCCTTCGGCAACTGGTCCTTCGGCGACGACGCCGCGATCATCTCCTCCGTCTCCAGCGTGAACGTGGCCTGCGCCTTCCACGCCGGGGATCCGAGCACGATCCGCGCCACCTGCACGGCCGCAGCCGCAGCCGGCGTGACGGTCGGCGCGCACCCGGGCTACCGGGACCTGGCCGGCTTCGGCCGCCGGTTCATCGACATGGAGCCCGGCCACCTCACCGACGAGGTGATCTACCAGATCGGCGCGCTGCAGGCCCTGGCCGCGGTCGCCGGAACCCGGGTCAGCTACGTCAAACCGCACGGCGCCCTCTACAACACCATCGCGCACGACGAGGTGCAGGCGCAGGCCGTCGTCGACGCGATCCGCGCCGTCGACCCGAGCCTGCCCGTGATGGTGCTGCCCGATTCCGAGATCCAGCGCCTCGCCGACCGGGCCGGACTGCGCACGGTCGTGGAGGCCTTCGCCGACCGCGCCTACAACTCCGACGGCTCCTTGGTCTCGCGGTCCCGGCCCGGCGCCGTGCTGCTGCACCCCGACGCTGTCACCGAGCAGGCGCTCCGCCTGGCCGGCGACCGCCAGGTGCGCACGGTCGACGGCAGCCTCCTCACGGTGACGGCCGAGAGCATCTGCCTGCACGGCGACACCCCCGGCGCGGTCGCGCTGGCCGGTGCGGTGCGCTCCGCGCTGCAGGATGCCGGCATCCCGATCCGAAGCTTCGTCTAGCCCCGTGTCCGGTCCCGTTCGCATCATCCGAGCCGTCGGCGACCGCGCCGTGCTGGTCGGACTGCCCACCCTGACCGACGTGCTCGACCTGCAGGCACACCTGCAGCGGCATCCGTTGCCCGGGCAGCTCGACGTGCTCGCCGCCGCGGAAACCGTGCTGATCACCGGCGTCTCCGCCTCCGCCGCACGGGGATTCGCCGACGCACTGCGGCAGCTGCAGGTGCTGCCGGCCGCCCCCGCAAACGCCGCGCTCGTGCAGATCGACACCGTCTACGACGGGGAAGACCTCGCCGACGTCGCCGCGCACACCGGCCTCAGCATCGAGGGCGTCATCGCCGCGCACACCGGCCAGGACTGGACCGCCGCGTTCGGCGGCTTCGCCCCCGGCTTCCTCTACCTCACCGGCGCGAGCGCCGTGCTGACCGTGCCCCGGCGCAGCTCGCCGCGCAGCTCGGTGCCCACCGGCTCCGTGGCCGTGGCCGGCGACTACTCCGCCGTCTACCCCCGCGCCTCCCCCGGCGGCTGGCAGCTGCTCGGCCGCACGGACGCCCGGCTCTGGGACCTGAAGCGTTCGCAGCCGGCCCTGATCCGCCCGGGTGACCGGGTGCGGTTCCGCGCGGTGCGCGAGCAGGTCGCCGCCGCGGGGGTCCTCGTATCGGAGACCGCAGTCGCGGTTGGGACTCCGGCAGCGGCGGCCACTCCCGATGTCGCGGCAACCGCGGCCCCCACCCCCGCCACCGGCATCCGCGTGCTCTCCCCCGGCGCGCAGACGACCGTGCAGGACCTCGGCCGCCCCGGCTACGCCGACCAGGGCGTGACCGCGTCCGGCGCACTCGACCGTGGCGCCCTGCAGCGCGCCAACCGGGTCGTTGGAAATCCGGCCACGGCCGCCGTGCTCGAGAACGCCCTCGGCGGCCTGTCCCTGACCGCGCTGGCAGACCAGGTGCTCGCCGTCACCGGTGCCGTTCTGCCGCTCACGGTGACGGATGCCGTCGGCCGCCACCGCGAGCTGCCGATGGATTCCGCCGTCTCCCTCCTCGCCGGGCAGACCCTGTCGCTCGGAGCCCCCCGCTCGGGCGTGCGCAGCTACCTGGCCTTCCGCGGCGGAATCGACGTGGACCCGGTGCTCGGCAGCCGGTCCACCGACACCCTCAGCGGCATCGGTCCGGCCCCGCTGACCTCGGGCACCGTGCTCCGGATGCTGCCGCCCGCCCCCGGCAGCGCCGTGCACCACCCCGAGACCCCGCCGCCGGCCCCGGCCGAGGTCACCGTGCTGCGCTTCGTGCCGGGACCCCGCGCGGACTGGTTCGAGCCGGCATCCGTCGACCGGTTCGGCGACGCGGAGTGGACCGTCACCCATCAGTCGAACCGGATCGGCCTGCGGCTGGCCGGTGAGCCGCTCGCCCGGTCGCGGCCGGGCGAGCTGGCCAGCGAGGGTACGGCCCGCGGGGCCATCCAGGTCCCGCCGTCGGGCCTGCCGGTTTTGTTCCTCGCGGACCACCCGGTCACCGGCGGCTACCCCGTGATCGGCGTCGTGCTCGCCGAGGACCTCGACCTCGCGGCGCAGCTGNTGCTCGCCGAGGACCTCGACCTCGCGGCGCAGCTGCCGACGGGTGCGCGCATCCGTTTCACGCCCGTGCCTGCCGAGCCCCTTCCAGCCGAGCCCGTCCCCGCCTCCCCCTGATGCCCACCCTCACGCGCTACGCGGGTGCTGCGCCGCTGCGCTGCCGGCACGCCACGCGCTGAGCGGCGCAGCCCCCGCGCGTGCCCCAAACACCCCCCGAACACACGCCCCGAATGAGAGCTGAACCATGCAGAAAGTTCTGATCGCCAACCGCGGCGAGATCGCCGTGCGCATCGCTCGCGCCTGCGACGACGCCGGCCTCGACTCCGTGGCCGTCTACGCGGACGTCGACGCCGACGGCATGCACGTCTCGGCCGCCACGGAGGCCTGGGCACTCGGCGGCGACAGCCCGACCGACAGCTACCTCAACGTGGCCAAGCTGCTGCGCATCGCCCAGGACTCCGGCGCCGACGCCGTGCACCCGGGCTACGGCTTCCTCTCGGAGAACGCCGACTTTGCTCAGGACGTGATCGACGCGGGACTGCTCTGGATCGGTCCGACGCCCGCCGCGATCCGGGTGCTGGGCAACAAAGTCTCCGCCCGTGAGATCGCCATCCGGGTGGGAGCTCCCCTGGTCGCCGGATCCGAGGGCACCGTGGAGACCGCCGCCGAGGTGCGCGCCTTCGCCATGGAGCACGGCCTGCCGGTGGCCATCAAGGCGGCGTTCGGCGGCGGCGGCCGCGGCCTCAAGGTCGTCTGGGACATGGATGCGATCGAGGAGTCCTTCGATTCGGCCGTGCGCGAGTCGACGGCCGCCTTCGGCCGCGGCGAGTGCTTCGTCGAGAGGTTCCTGCACAAGCCCCGCCACGTGGAGGCGCAGATCCTCGCCGACACCCACGGCAACGTGATCGTCGTGGGCACCCGCGACTGCTCGCTGCAGCGCCGCAACCAGAAGCTCGTCGAAGAGGCGCCCGCGCCGTTCCTCACCCCTGCGCAGAAAAACCAGATCTATTCCTCGGCCAAGGCCATCTGCCGGGCCGCCGGCTACACCGGCGCGGGCACCGTGGAGTACCTGCTCGCGCAGGACGGCACCATCTCGTTCCTCGAGGTGAACACCCGGCTGCAGGTCGAGCATCCGATCACCGAGGAGACCAGCGGCATCGACCTGGTACTGGCGCAGCTGCAGATCGCATCCGGCGGGCCCGTTCCCATCTTCACCGACCCCGAACCGCGCGGGCACTCGTTCGAGTTCCGCATCAACGCCGAAGACGTGGGGCGCGGGTTCCTGCCGTGCCCCGGGACCGTGGCGACCTTTACCGTGCCGACCGGGCCGGGCATCCGGGTCGATTCCGGGGTCAGGGCAGGCGGCATCGTACCGGACCGGTTCGACTCCCTGCTCGCCAAGCTGATCGTCACCGGCGCCGACCGGCAGCAGGCCCTGCGCCGCGCCCGCCGAGCCCTTGCCGAGTTCGAGATCACCGGCCTGCCCACCGTTCTGCCGTTCCACCGTGCCGTGGTCACTTCGACGGCATTCACCGCGCCCGACCACCTCGGCGTGCACACCGGCTGGATCCAGGCCGACTTCGCCGAAGAACTGCCCAGCGACCCCCAGTTCAATCCCGTGCCGCCGGAGGCCGCCCGCCACACCATCAGTATCGAGGTCGACGGGCGACGGATGGCGCTCGGCCTGCCTGCCGCCCTGCTCGACAGTCTCCTTCGCGGGCTGGGCGGCGCGGCCGGTGCGGCCGCTGTCACCGCTGCCGACGGCCTTCCCACCGGGGGCCACTCGGCCCCCGCCGCAGACTCGGACACCCTCCGGGCCAGCATGGGCGGCTCGGTCGTGAAGTGGATGGCCCCATCCGGTGCGCTCGTGGCCGCGGGCGACCCGGTGCTCGTACTAGAGGCCATGAAGATGGAGTCGATCGTGGTGGCGCACCGCAGCGGAACCCTGCGGGACCAGCTGGTTCAGCCCGGCGACACGGTGGCGGTGGACAGCGCGGTCGCCTCGATCGGGGACTGAGCGTATCCGTCGCCCGGTTCCGGCTGCCCGCCGGAACCGCCGGAACACCCCGCCCGTCCTCGGGCCGCCGCTCCGACCGGGCGGTATCGTGGGCACCATGACCCTCGCCGAGACCCTCGCCGACCTGCGTCACCGCACCGCGTCGGCGCGTCACGCCGAGACCGGCCAGTGGGTGTCGGGGATGCTACGCGAGCGGATCGCGGCCGGCCACCTGCCGCCCGGCACGAAGCTCCCCGAGGAGCCGCTCTGCGACGCGCTCGGCGTCTCGCGCAACACGCTCCGCGAGGCCTTCGCGACGCTCAGCGCCGAACGGGTGGTCACCCGCGTCCCGAACAAGGGCGTCTTCGTCGCCCGGCCCAACGCAGACGACATTCGGGAGATCTACCGGGTGCGGCGCTACCTCGAGCCGGGTGCCCTGGCATTCACACCGGCCGAGGAGCTCACCCCGGCGAGGCTGGACGAACTGCGCCAGGTCGTCGCGAGCGCGCGGAAGGCCCGCGAGGCCGGATCGGTCCCGGGCATGGCCGGTGCCAACCAGGAGTTCCACGCCGGCGTCGTGGCCCTGGCCGGCAGCGACCGCCTCGATTTGCTGATGGCGCAGGTGCTCGCCGAGATGCGCCTGGTCTTCCATTCGATGGGCGAGGAGGCCACCTTCCACGCGCCCTACGTCGACGACAACGCCCGCATCGTCGAGCTGCTGGCGGCCGGCCGGTCGACGGATGCCGCGGCCCTGCTCACCGGCTACCTGCAGCGCGCCGAGGCCCAGCTGCTGTCGATCGTGGCCGAGTCCGTCCGCTAGCCGGCGGTATCCGGCACGGCTGCCCGGCCCCGCTCCCCTCAGCTGCCTGCGTGCGGCTGTGCTGCGCGTCCGCGCTGTTCCTCCGCTGCGCCTCCGCGCTGTTCCTCCGCGCTGCGCTGGTTTGTGGCTAACTCAGGAGATCCCGCCGGGCTGCGCACCGGAGCCGCGGACCAGTGCGGCGGCCAGCACCAGCCGATGACCACGCAAACAAAACTCCTGACTTAGCCACAGAGGCGGGCGATCAAGCAGGCAGCGGGGTGGATGTCGGCGACGGAGAAAGGGGGCGCCGGGTCGGCGGACAGCAGCGGGAAACGGAGGTCTTCGGGGGCTTTCGGGAGTCTCAAGAGGTCTTCGGAGGTCTTCGGGGGCCTTCGGGAGTCTCAAGGGGTCTTCGGGGGCCGTCGGAGCGGCGGCGCGCGGCGGGCCGTGCAGGGTGGGGGTCGGGGACATCCGTCAGCCCCAAAGCATCGCGAGTCCGCCGAGGGACTGATAGCCGAGGAACAGCGTCAGCAGCCAGGCCAGCACGCCGATGCCCAGCAGCCACTTCGGGTAGACGTAGCCGCCGAGCAGGTCGCGGCGGCGCCAGGCCACCCAGAGGATGACAGCGAAACCGAACGGGAGGATCAGCCCGTTAACCGCGCCGGCCATGATCAGAAGCGTGGCCGGGGCCTGGCCGAGCAGCGTGTAGACCAACGTTGACACGGCGATGAAGACGACGGTGGCGATGCTGCGGGTGCGGGGCGAGGTCTGTGAAGTGGTCACGAACGAGATCGAGGTGTACGCCGCCCCGATCACCGAGGTGATGGCCGCGGCCCAGAGCACGATGCCGAAAAGTTTGAACCCGATCTCGCCGGCCGCGGCCTGGAAGGCCTCCGCGGGCTGATTGTCGCTGGTCAGGTCCACGCCCCCGGCGACCACGCCGAGGATGGCGAGGAACAGGAGCACCCGGATCACGCCGGTGATGATGATGCCCAGCACCGAACTGCGGGTGATCTCGGTGATGTGGGCCCGTCCGGTCACGCCGGCGTCAATCATCCGGTGCGCGCCGGCGTAGGTGATGTAGCCGCCGATCGTGCCGCCGATCAGGGTGGTGATGATGAGGACGTCGATGTCGTCGGGCAGCACCGTGTTCTTGACCGCGAGGCCGAGGGGCGGATTCGACACGATCGCCACGTAGGCGATCAGCACGATCATCACGGCCCCGAGTACGACGACGACCTTGTCCAGCGCGAGCCCGGCCCGTTTGCTGAGGAAGATCGCGATCGCGACGGCCGCCGAGAGGATGCCGCCGAGCTTGGCGTCCAGGCCGAAGAGCACGTTGACACCCAGGCCGGAACCGGCGATGTTGCCGATGTTGAACACGAGCCCGCCGAGGCAGATCAGCGCGGCCAGGAACCAGCCGGCGCCGGGCAGCACGGTGTTGGCCAGTTCCTGCGCTCGCTTACCGCTGACGCCGATCACCCGCCAGACGTTCAGCTGCACCGCGATGTCGACCAGGATCGAGACCAGGATGGCGAAGGCGAAGGCTGCGCCGAGCTGCACCGTGAAGCTTGTGGTCTGCACGATGAAGCCGGGTCCGACGGCGCTGGTCGCCATCAGGAACATGGCGCCGAGGAGCGCGCTGCGCTGCGCCCGGCGCGGGCCGCGCAGCTTCTTCTTCACGCCTGCGGTTTTCGCTCGAATCTTGGCGCGGACGACGTTGAAAACCATGGGGCGCTCACTTCTCGGAAGGTCAGCACCGGCGGTCACTGATGTCGAGCCAGCCTACATATTGTTCAACAATCAGCACAACCATGAGGCCCACATGGACTCCCCCCGGCCGGCGGGGTGCAGCGGGGCAGGGACGGTGATGGGGCCGAGGCAGGGTTCGGGCGGGATCGCCGGGCGCGCGGACTACCCGCAGAAATCGGCGATCGTGCGGGTCAGAATCTCGGTGAGCGCGTCGACGGATGCCGCGTCCGCCCACTCCGCGTCGGCGTGCGCTCCGCCACCGTCCACGCCCACGACGAGGCAGGGGATGCCGGCCTCGTGCAGCAGCCCGGCGTCGGTCCAGAACGGCTCGCCGCGGACATCCGGCCGGCGTCCGAGCACCTCCGTCGCCCGTTCGGTCACCAGACGCACGATCGGCCACTCCGGATCGGCCTCGAACGCCGCACGCGCCACGAGCCGGGTCAGCCGGAAGCGGAACCCGACGACGACGTCGGCGAGCCGCTCCAGCAGCGCCCGGAGCTCGGCCTCAACCCGGTCGGGGCTCTGGCCGGGCAGCATGCGCCGCTCGATCGTGAGCGTGCAGGCGGCGGCGACGGTGGCGGCATCCGAACCCCCGGCGATGGTCGACACGCGCACGGTACCGTGGCCGAGCAGCGGATGCGCCGGCGCCGCCTCGATGTCGGCCCGGAGCTCATCGAGGGCGCGCAGCACCAGCCCGGCGTGCACGATGGCGTCGATGCCGCGCTCCGGCTGGGATCCGTGGGCGGCGAGCCCGGTGAGCTCCACCTCGAACCAGGCGAAACCGCGATGGGCGAGCGTGAGGCACAGCTCGCTCGGCTCGGCGACGATCGCCGCGTCGGCGCGGAAGCTGCGCAGCACCTCCATGGTGCCGAGGCTGCCGAACTCCTCGTCCGCCACGAGGGTGACGATGACGTCTCCGGCGAGATCGGATGCCCCGGCCGGCCCGGCCGCATGGGCCCCGGTTCCCCTGACTCCCGTCGCCCGCGCCGCCGCGACCAGGATCGCCGCGACGCCGCCCTTCATATCGAAGGCTCCCCGGCCGATGACGCGCCCGTCCCGGAGCTCGCCCCCGAACGGATCCCCGGCGTAATCGCCGACGCCGACGGTGTCGAGGTGCCCGTTGAGCATCAGGGAGCGCCCTCCCCCGGTGCCGCGCCGGATGCCGACGATCGTAGGCCGCCCAGGATGCTCCTCGAGGCGGTGCACCTCGAACCCCCGCGCGGTGAGCCAGTCTGCGCACCAAGCTGCGATCATCCGTTCGCCTGCCGCCTCCGGCACCAGGTCGGAGTTGACGGAATCGATGCCGATGAGCCTCTGCACCACGCCCACCGGTTCGCTCTCTGAATTCACACCCTCAACCTAGCGGCGCCGCAGACCGCGAAAGCGGGTGAAACGTCGGTTTCAGGGCTGCACGGCGACGATTCACCCGATCTCGCGACCGGGCAGCCGGCCGGGCGGCCGACCGGGCAGCCGGCGACACGTTCCGCCCGCATCCCCGAACGAATTCGACGGAGATTTCGTCCGAATCGGTCCTTAAACCTTGGAAAACCTTCCTTGCTCCCAAAATCTCCGTCGAATTGGTTCATCGCCGGGCCTCGATGCCCGGTCGCGAGGCGAGACGCACCGGCCGTTCCCCGCCCGAGTTGGGTACCATATCTCATGGGCGATGGCGCGGCAGGGTCAGCGAAACGGGCAGCGGGCACGAGTGGGAGCACGGGCAGCCCACTCACAGGCGGCACGAGCGCCGGCACCGGCGCCGGACCGGCAACGTCGAGCGAACGGATGCGCCCGCGCGCCTCCTGGGGACTCGTCCCCGCCGCGCTGCTCTCCGCCTCCGCCGTGCTGCTGTTCGGGGCGCGCGAGCCGCTGCCCGGCTACGCGCTACTCGCCGCGGCCATCGGGCTCGCCTTCGCCATCGACCGGGCCCTGTTCAAGGATCTGCTCCTGATCGCGATCGGGCTGCTGATCATCAGCACCATCTCGGTCGAGGCTGACATCAGCTACCCGAATATGGCGCTGATGGGGACCGTGCTGACCGTCGCCGTGCTCGTGCCCTACCTGCTCTCCCGCTACGCGTTCGGCGACCACGCGATCCGGTTCCCGATCCGCACCGGCCAGCGCTGGACCTCCCTGGAACGCTGGTACCTGCCGCTTGTGCTGCTGCTGGGCTATCTGATTCTGCCGACCTATTTCATCCGTTCCGGCGCCTACCAGAACTGGCCGGCCGTGACCGCCCCCGACGAGATCGCCCGCCTGTTCGTGGGCGTCGGCTTCGTCGGCATCTGGGACGAACTCTTCTTTATCTGCACGGCGTTCGCCCTGCTCAGGCGTCATTTCCCCGACTGGCAGGCCAATCTCCTGCAGGCCGTGATCTTCACCTCGTTCCTGTGGGAACTGGGCTACCAGAGCTGGGGGCCGCTGATGACGTTCCCCTTCGCGCTGTTGCAGGGCTACACCTTCGCGCTCACCAAATCACTGACCTACGTGGTGATCGTGCACCTGCTCTTCGACGCGGTCGTCTTCCTCGTGATCGTGCACGCCCACACCCGCGACTGGCTGCCGATCTTCCTGTACTGAAGCTCAGGCGGCGAGCCGGTCGACGGATGCCCCGGCCGCCGGACCTCGCCCCCTTGCAAGTTCGGCGCGGGCCGCCAATGCTGAGGGCATGTGGGCAGAAGGCGTCTGGGTGACACCGCTTCTGGTGGCGGTCGGCTGGGTCCTGGTGGGACTTGCGTCGGCGTTCGTGATGATCCGCCGCGGCCACGACGCCCCGATCTGGGTGGTTCTCGGTCTGGCTGCCGGCCCTTTCGCCATCGCGCTGGCCGGCCTGGCCGTCTACCTCGAGCGGGAGGAATTGGCCGAGGCGGCCGTGATTCCCGGGGAATCCCTCGAGGGAGACGTGCGGGTGCTCGTCTGCATCGACGGCTCCGAGGCCGCGGACCACGCCGCCGTCACTGTCGTGCTGCTCCTTGGGGCGAGGCTGCAGACCGTGACGCTGCTGACGGTGCTCGACTACGACGTCGCGCGCGACGTTTCCCCCGACAGGCTCGACCGCATCGCCGCCGGCATCCAGTCCGCCGCCGTCGGCCAGCTGGCCGACCTTGCGGTGCACCCGTTCAGCACCCGGGCCACCGGGGGCGCCGCCGAGCAGATCCTGCGCCGGGCGGGCTCCGGCGCCTACGACCTCTTCGCGCTCGGCTCCCACCGGCAGCGCCGCTCGCGTTTCCTTGGCAGCGTGGCCCGGGAGATCGCCAACAAAGCCCCGATCCCGCTGCTGACCGTGCGAGCCGCCCCGGTCGAATCGATCGAATCGGCCGAGCGCGCCGCCCGCCTCGGCCTGACCATCGAGCCGGAGAGTTGACCGCCGTACGGAACTCTGAACCGAAAGCTGAACCGAGAGCTGAACCCCGGCTGAAAGTTCCCGCCGAAGCTTGTCCGCTCGCCACTCGCGATATATCGTGAATCTCAACAAGACGCGATATATCGTGAACAGGTGGTGAGTATCCGTTGCGCGGACGCCGCCCCCGAAAAGGAGAATTCCATGGCTTTGGAAAAATGGCTGGTCAGCCCCGGGCAGACCACGGTGATCGACATCGAGGTCGTTCGGGCGCTCAAGGTGGGCATGATCGGCGGCAAGATCGACGTGATCGGCCACGACGAGCCGGGCACTCGCATCGAGGTGCACAGCGTGACCGGCAAGGACCTCAAGATCTCGGTCGACGGCGACACCCTCGAGATCGACCACCCGCAGCTGCGCTGGGACAACTTCATCGAGGTCTTCGCATCGTTCCGCGGCACCGCGAAGGCAGACGTCAGCATCCTGGTCCCCCGCGCCGTGGCCCTGAAGCTCGGCGTGATCTCGGCCGAGGCCCTGATCTCGGGCCTCACGAACGGCGCCCGGCTGAGCACTGTGTCGGGCGACATCGTGGTTGACGGTGTCACCGGGGACCTGGAGCTCAACGCCGTGAACGGCGAGCTGTCGGTGCGCGGCCTCGAGGGCAGCATCATCGCCCACACGGTCTCCGGCGATTGCACGGCGAGCGGGGCCATCCGTCGCTTCAGTCTCGACGGGGTCAACAGCGAGGTGTTCCTCGACATCGAGGGCACGCCCGATTCCATCAACACGAACACGATCAGCGGCAGCCTCACCGTGCGCCTCGGCGCCGATGTGGCGACGCGCTACCGGCTGAACACCGTCTCGGGCACGCTGCAGCTGGACGACCAGACGATTCGCGGCACCTTCGGAAAGGGCTTCGAGTCCAGCACCGGCACACTCGAGGGCAGCTGGCTCGAGCTGCAGGCCAACTCGGTGTCGGGCGACATCACGGTGGTGCGTCGCAGCACCGAGCCTGCGTCCGCGGGCCCGGCCGGCGAACGAACAAACACCGAACCGGGCGACGCCCGCGCCAACGGGAAGGTCTGAGAATGACCCCCGTCTTCGCCCACGGCAGCCTTCGCCTCTACCTGCTCAGCCTGCTCGCCGATCAGCCGCGGCACGGCTACGAACTGATCCAGGCGCTCAGCGACCGCTTCGGCGGAACGTACATCCCGAGCGCCGGCACGATCTACCCGCGCCTGGCCAAGCTTGAAGAGGACGGACTCGTGACCAAATCGACGGATGGCCGCAAGACCGTCTACGAGATCACCGACGCCGGCCGCGCCGAACTCCAGGCCCGCCAGGGTGACCTGCACGACCTCGAGACCGAGGTCGCCGACTCCGTAAGGCGACTGGCCGACGACGTGCGGTCGGGAGTCAGCGCGGCGATGCGCAGTCTGCGCCTCGACCTGGCCTCCGCCAAGCGCCAGGCGGGGGATGCCCGCAGCGCACGCAAGGCGGGCACCGCCGCCGGCAATGCCGCGCGCACCGCGGCCGGGGCCGCCGCCGGCGCGGCAGCCGGC